>JBILQA010000376.1:0-2895 GCA_044373535.1 Akkermansiaceae bacterium
CCGCGGGCGGGGACCAATATATTCAATCGTTTGCATCAGGGGCGTGTCGGGCGTGACAACGCGTTTCTTTAAGCAGAAAAAGGACCTCCTGCGCGAACAAATTAAATTTTTCGCTGAAATTTTCTAAGAATGTGCTCCGCGCCTCCCGCGGCTGATCCGCCTCGACGCCCGCGCCGCTTGGCGGTATCTCCCGGAGGTGATCCTGCAACGCTGCGAAAAGCCCCTCCGCTGGGGCGCCCTTGAGGCTGACATGTTTGGCATCTTGGCTGACACCAATGGGGAATCCATCTCACCGCCAGCTGCTTATGCATTGGTCGCGGACCCCCTGCGGTTGTGGTTCATCGCCGCCCGGGCGGCCCCCGCGCAGATCCAACCGGGGGCGCTTCCTGGGGAGTTCCACGTTAACCTTTGGCAGCATGACACGGCCGAGCTGTTTTTGGCTGGACCTGCCGACGGGCGCTACTTCGAGTTCAACCTAGCCCCGAACGGCGCTTGGTGGAGCTGCGAGTTCAGGGGCCCACGCATCCGGGTCGACGAGGTTGAGATCGCCTTCCCCGAAGTGGCCACCTTTGCCGATCTGGCGCCCGACGGCGGCTGGCTGGCGGCCATGGCCATCCCGCTTAACTTGTTGAGGGCGAGGTTGGATTTTGGCGCCGGAACGACCTGCAACGTGGCATTCATCGTCAATTCGCCCCACCAGCGGTTTCTTTCGGCCAGCCAGCTGGGTGCGGGACCCGCGGATTTTCACCAGCCGGGGAAGTTCCAGCCGCTGCGCGAGCGGCCCAGGGATCGGGTCGCGGGCTTGCCATGAATCGCCGAGCGGGCCCATGCTTGCGTGCCGATGGCCGCCTCATCCGATAACCCGCTCCCGACCAAGCCGCAGGTCTACCTGAAGGGCGGCAACATCCTGTTTGCAGCACCGCTCGACCCGCTCGAGGCGTTTTTTTCCGTTCCCGCGCTGCGGGCCATCCGCCATGCGCGGCCAAATGCCACCCTCGGGGTCGTCTTCCCTGAGACCCAGCGGGCTATCTGGGAGAACACCGCCCACCTCGACTGCCTCATCCCCTATCCGGCAAAATCCTCGGCTCGGAACCTCGTTTCCCTGCTGGAAAAGCGCCTCGATGCCTGGGAGTCCATCTTCCTGTGGGAGCCGGGCGAAGTCGCCAAAGCCGCCCAAGCCGCAGCCATCAAGCAGCGCATCGGCTATCCCGAGAAGGGGCTCGCCCGGCGCCTTTCCGAACCGCTGAGCAATTTCGAGACACCGGGGCCAATCGTCCACCGAGTTCGCCACTACCTGAACCTCATTGAGGTGCTTGGCCTTCCCGGCTTTGTTCCGGAAAGCTTCGCCACTCCTGGCGTGCGCGGCCCGGCGAGTGGCCGCACCCTTGTCGTCGCCCCGGGAAGCACATTCGGCCCAAACCATGAATGGCCAATTGAGCGCTTTGCCGGGGTGCTGCGTGCGCTCGCCACCGCTATGCCGGATCTCTCGATGGTCCTGCTCAGCGAGGCGGCGCGCCCGCAGCCAGCCCGCGCGCTTGGGCAACTTCTTGAGGGACAAGTGGTGATCGAAGCCGCCAACCTGTCCGAGGTTTTCGCCGTGCTGGATTCCGGGTCGCTACTCTTTGCCAGCGACAACCTGCTGGTTCACAGCGCGGCCCATCTCGGGCTGCCGGCCGCCGTAGTCTTCGGCCCGAACGACCCTGATTGGCGCCGCCCGCTTGGGCGCCAAAACACGATCCTTCGCCACAAGGTGGAATGCTCACCATGCTTGTTGCCAAAGTGCCCGCTCGACCTCCGCTGCCAGCATGAGCTTTCAGTCGATGCGGTCACCTCGATGCTGCGCGACGCCTTGGCCTCCGTCACATCAGGTGTGCCAACATGATTTCCTGCACCGCCGCGTAAAACCGCCCACGCAAGAACCCTGAGCGGCGTGCCGCACCCATCGCAGCGAGGCTCGACAAGCCGTCTTCGCCAAACTTGTAGCGCTCCTCAAGTCCGAGCCGCGCTTGGTTGAGCGCCCCAAACCAGCTTAGAACCTCATCACGGGCGATGAAGACCTCGCCAGGACCACCGGCGGACTTCTCCAGCGCCCCGGCAATCGCCTTCTCGACGAGCGACATCTGCGCGGAAAACTCGGCCCGTAGATCAGGCACCACATAGGTTTCCCAATCGCTGCCGGACTCCCCCGCACGCATTGGCTTTCCCAAGCGCTCCGCGAGGTCCATCGCTCCGCGAGCCGCGTCCTGCATGATCCAGTGCAAGACCTCCCAATCGCCCGGCGCCTCCGCCTCGATCTTCAAGCCGCCGGCAAGTGTGGGCGCCACCTTCATTCCGGTTTTTCGATGAACGCACTGAGCTGTAATGCCTGCAGTTGCTGGGCAAAAAACTCCGCCTGCTCGCGCTCGCCGCTCCAGACAACGCAACGGCCGTTCTGGTGCGCCTCAAGCGTCAGCAGGGTAGCCCGCGCTTTGGGATAACCGAGCACCTTCATGAACGCCCAGACCACATAGTCGACAAGGTTCACCGGGTCATTGAGCACAACCACGCTCCACGGCGCCTCCGTGAGGAGCTTTTCCTCCGCGCGCGTCGCCGTTTCAGTTCCCGTTGCCTTCATTGCGGTTGCGCGGCTGCGCTGAGCTCAAACTTCGGCCGGTACCGGCGCCGGCGGCTCGATCCACTTCCCGTGCTCGGCAATCAACTCGATGAGCCGCTCAACTGCCTCGCCCTCTGGAATGTTGAACTTCACTGCCGTCTTGCCCACGTACAGGTTGATCTTCCCCGGTGCGCCGCCAACGTAGCCGAAGTCCGCGTCGGCCATCTCGCCCGGTCCATTTACAATACATCCCATCACGGCAATGCGCACCCCCTTTAAGTGCCCCGTCGCCGCGCGGATCT
>JBILQA010000067.1:0-9822 GCA_044373535.1 Akkermansiaceae bacterium
TTACCCGCACGCTCAATGTGGCCACCGCGGCCAAGCCGCTGCTTTTGCGCGTCGCCCCCGAGGCCCTCAACGTGGTGCTTGCCGGCGACGGCAAGCTGCGCAAGGACGCTGGATTCTGGGTCGCCGAGTTGCCTTCTGGCGCCAAGACCCGCGTGTTCATCTCGGAGACCGACCCCGCCTCGCTCGCCGCCCTGGCCAAGGCGTCCGCCGAGCCGCTTGACCTCGCCCCGCTCACCAAGGGCGGCCCGCCTCATTGGACCGAGGAAGTTGTCACCACCTCGGAAGTCGCCGAAAGCGCCGGCGCCTTTGCCAGCGACAACTTCCCGCTCCCGGTGAAGAACCCGTGGGACGGCTGGATGCGCCCCGGCGGCTTTGACTTCACCCCCGACGGCAAGGGCGCCATCGTGGCCATGTGGAACGGCGACGTCTGGCGCGTCGAGGGCATCCTCGCTCCCGCTCCGGCCAAACTCACCTGGCGCCGCATCGCCACCGGACTCTTCCAACCGTTGGGCGTGAAGTTCCGCGGCAACGACCTGTTCATCACCTGCCGCGACCAACTCGCCCGCCTGCGCGACCTCAACGCCGACGGCGAGATCGACTTCATTGAGTGCTTCAACAACGACCACCAGGTCACCGAGCATTTCCACGAGTTCGCCATGGGACTGCAGACTGATGCGGCGGGGAATTTCTACTATGCGAAGTCGGCCCGCCACGCGCTTGACTCGCTCGTGCCGCACCACGGGACGCTCCTGCGCATCAGCGCGGACGGCAGCAAGACGGACATCGTCGCCAACGGCTTCCGCGCGGCTAACGGGGTCTGTTTGAACCCTGATGGGTCGTTCTTTGTCACCGACCAGGAAGGCCACTGGACGCCCAAGAACCGCATCAACCGGGTCAAGCCCGGCGGCTTCTACGGCAATATGTTTGGCTTCTCCAACGTCACGGACACCTCCGACTCGGCCATGGAGCAGCCAATGGTCTGGATCACCAACGACAAGGACCGCAGCCCGGCCGAACTGTTATGGGTGCCCAAGGGCGCGTGGGGCCCTTTCGGCGGCTCACTCCTCAACCTCAGCTACGGCACCGGCCGGGTCTTCATCGTCCCTAACGAGGAGATTGGCGGCAAGTGGCAGGGCGCGGTGTGCGAGTTGCCGATGCCCGCCTTCAAGACCGGCATCATGCGCGGGCGCTTCAACCCCGATGGTGCCCTCTACGCCAGCGGCATGTTTGCCTGGGCCGGCAACGCGAGCGAGCCCGGCGGTTTCCACCGCATCCGCCACACCGGCGCTCCCGCCTGCCTGCCGCTTGCCATCCACGCCACCCAGACGGGTCTCACCCTTACCTTCAGCGAGCCGCTCGATCCGGCCAGCGTCACCCCCGCGGCCTTCGCATTCAAAGTCTGGTCCGCCAAGCGCACCGCCAACTACGGGTCCAAGCACATCGACGAGCACGCCCTGATCGTCTCGGCCGCCACAGCCAGCGCGGATGGCAAGTCGGTGAACCTAACGATCACCAACATGGCGCCCACCATGTTCTACGAACTCAAGGCCAACCTGCGCGCCGCGGGAGGCGCGGCGGTGGCCCACTCGATCCACGGCACCATCCATGAGCTCGGCAAGTAGCCTCTGCTAGTCCTTCTTTCCCTTCTTCTGCGCCTCGCTGACAAACCATGTGAGCGCCTCGGAAAAGTGCGCCTCGTTGAGTTTGTGCCCGCCGGGGTGCGACTCAAGCCGCACCGTCCCAAGTCCGTGGCTTTTCAAGCTGGTAGCCAATCCCTTGGCGCCCTCGGGGCTGGCGTTCTTGTCGAGCTCGCCACTGCTGACAAACACATTGATGTCGCCGTACGGCTTCACCGGTGCACCATGGTTTTTGCGGTCATTCTCCGAATAGTCGGCATTGTTGCCGGCCATGAACGCCCCCATCACATGATAATTCTCTGAGAGCAGCGTGGCGCAAGGAATCCAACAGGCCGCCGCGCCGCCGGAAAACCCGCCCACCGCAAACTCGCTGGTTTTCAAGATCGGCCATTCCTTCACCAACAACGCCATGCCCTCCCTGATCGCACGGTCCGTCGATGGATAGCCAGTGTTAGAGTCGAACGCGACGGTGACCCAGCCCTGCTCCGCGCAGATCTTCATGTACATGCGGATCTTCCCGATGTTGCCGCCCACCCCCTCGGCGGGATTGTTCACCGGCGTGGACACCACAAACACCCTCAGCGGCTTGGACGGGTCAAACCCGGGCGGCAACACGAGCCCAATCTTGTAGCTCGTCTCCTTCTCCAACTTGTTCTTCGCCAGGTACTCCAGTGTCGCCGGCGAGTAGGGCCGCTCCACCAGGCCAAGTTTTCCCGCCTTCTGCAACTGAGTCCCGTCGACGGAAAAAATCCCCGCCGCCACCAGCTTGGCGTTCTCCTCGGCTTTGGCCGCCGCCGCCGCGGCCTCAGCCTTGGCCTTGTCCTGCGCCGCTTGCTCCCAGTCTTTGACGAACTGCTGGTCCTCCGCACTGAGCTTGTCGAGCGGCAGCGCCATCTCCTTGCCGTTGATGCTCACCACCGGGTTGCCCGCGTCCACCCGCACCAACTCACCCTCAACCTTGCGCCCCTGCACATCCGTCCAGGTGCGCCCGCTCGCCGGGCCGGCAGCGAGAAAAATCAAAACCAAGGGAAGGAGCTTTAGCATATAGTGTTAGTTAACGCGCCTCAGTTAGCGATGTTATCTAACAATACAAAACAATTCCAACAAAAGCCTGCCGCCCCCGCGCGCGGGCCCTCAGCCGAGCAGCACCGCGGCGACGGCACTGCTGTTGGAGAAATCCTCCATCACGCGCGCGGCGCCGCAATCGGCGAGCTCGCGGGCGGAGAACCTGCCGGTGGCCACCGCAAGGCAGGGAGCGCCCAGCGCGTGGGCGCAGGCAATGTCCTTGGGTGTGTCGCCGATGACCCAGACATCGCTGGTGGCGAATTCATGGCCAAAGTGGTCGCGCGCCCGGCGCAGGGCCACGGGGCCGAGCTGATTGCGGTCGTGGTGGTCGTTGCCGAAGGCGCCAACCACAAAGAAGGAATCCAACTGATAGTGGCGCATTTTAAGCATCGCGCCGTCCTCGATGTTGCCTGTGAGCAGTGCGAGATGGGTGTCCGGGGTGGCGGCAAGCTGGGCCAGAAGGGTTGCCACGCCGGGCAGCACGCTTCCCTTGAAGGCCCCAGAGAGGAGGTTCAACTCCAAGCGCTCCAGGTAGATGCGGTAAAACCCCTGGATGTCGGTCAGCTCGGCAGAGCGGCCAAAATGGGCCAGCATGCCAAGAACAATCCCCGCATCGGTGCTGCCGGCCAGGTCAAGCGCCGGCCCTCGATCGCCAAAGACCGCCAAGGAGGCCTCCTGCAGCGCGTGCATGCCAGCCCCACCAGTGTCAACCAGGGTGCCGTCGATGTCAAAAAGCAGGAGCTTGGCCATGGCGCGGAAAATAAAAAAGCGGCCCGGCACTGGGTCCGGGCCGCTCGGGAAATGGTGGCATTCTAGCGCACAGCGTCCGCTTCGGTGGCCTCGCTGGCCTCCTCGGCGGTGGCGTCCGCGGCGGATGCCTCGGGCACGTCGACCTCGGCGGAATCCTCCGGGGCGTCGCCTTCAACTTCTTCGCCATCAACTTCTTCGGCGTCATCAAAGTCCTCGTCCTCGTCAAAGTCATCCTCCTCAAGGAGCTCGCCGTGGAACAGTTGGAACTTCCGATGTCGCTGGCTCTCAGGCAATGGCGAGAGCGTCATGCCGATCGCGCGGCCCGTCAGGCGCGGCTCCTGGTCGACGTGGGCCATGGTCTTCAAGTCCTCCTTGATGCGCTCCATGACCTCGAAGCCGATTTCCTTGTGGGCGTTCTCACGGCCACGGAACTGCAGCTGGATACGCACCTTGTGGCCCTCGCTGAGGAACGTCTCGGCCCGGCCGCACTTGATGTTGTAGTCGTGCTGCTCGGTGCGGACGCGGAATTTGACTTCCTTCAAACGCGTCGCGCTCTTGGACTTCTGCTTTTTCAGCTTGGCCTGCTCGTACTTGTATTTCCCGTAGTCGATGATCTTGCAAACCGGCGGGTCGGCGTTGGGTGCGATCTCAACAAGGTCCAAGCCCACCGACTTCGCCTTGATGATGGCGTCTCGGGTGGATAAAACTCCAAGCTGCTGGCCGTCAGGCAGCACAACTCGAACTTTCGGGGCACGGATGCGGTCGTTCGTGCGCGTCATGTCGCGACGAACGAATGGCTTTCTCTTTGGCTTGGCGATGGTGGTGTCCTCCTCTTGGGGTTGCGTCAGTTTTTGGCTACGCGCCCGCGGAACAAACCGGAATCCGGCCGCCTGGGTGCGTGAAAGCTTCGGAGGAACGATCCATGCAAATCACCAGCAGTGGTGGTGGGAATGCGCCGCGACGCCCTTAAAGGGATCGGTTTGCAACTTCGGCGCGTATCGTTCCAAGAAAATCATCGAGAGTGGTCGTCCCCAGGTCGTCGCGGTCCCGGTGCCTCACAGACACCGTCCCCTCTTCAACCTCCCGGGCTCCTAAAACAAGCATATACGGCACGCGATCGAGGCGGGCAAGCCGTATTTTGGCCCCCACCTTGTCGGGGGTGCGGTCGACGGAGACGCGCAGGCCGGCCTCGGCGAGGCGCTGGCCGGCCTCGTCGGCGGCCTCGAGGAACTTGTCGGAGATCGGCAGAACCCGCACTTGCTCAGGGGCCAGCCAAGTTGGGAACTTCCCTTCAAAGTGCTCAATAAGCAGACCGGTGAAGCGCTCGAGCGAACCAAATGGCGCGCGGTGCACCATGACCGGCCGGTGGGGCTGGTTGTCCGCCCCCACGTAGCTGAGGTTGAACCGCTCAGGCAGGTTGTAGTCGACCTGGACGGTGCCCAGCTGCCAATCGCGGCCGATGACGTCCTTGACGACGAAGTCGATCTTGGGGCCGTAGAAGGCGGCCTCGCCAAGTTCTTCGGTGTAGGGGACTCCAAGTGTCTGAACGGCGGCCCGCAGGGCGGCTTCCGCCTTGTCCCAGTTGGCCGGGTCGCCGACGTACTTGTCGCTGTCCGGGTCGCGGAGCGAGAGGCGCACGCGGTAGTCGCTCATTCCCAAGGTGCCGAGGACCTTTTTGACGAGGTCAAGACAGCCGCTTACTTCCGCGCCGAGCTGCTCGGGGGTGCAGAAAAGGTGGGCGTCGTCCTGGGTAAATCCACGCACGCGGGTCATCCCGCCAAGCTCGCCGCTTTGTTCCCAGCGGTAAACGGTGCCAAACTCGGCCAGGCGCACCGGCAAATCGCGATAGCTGTGGTGGTCGCTGGCAAAAATCTTGATGTGGTGCGGGCAGTTCATCGGCTTGAGCATGTAGCCCTCGATTTCCCCGGTCCGCAGCCCGTTCATCAAAACACTGCAACTCGCCCCTTCCTCGGAGAGCTTCTCGATCGCATCGCGCTCGGCAAACGCCGGGAACTGGCTCTCCTCGTAATACGGAAAGTGCCCGCTGGTCCGGTAAAGCTCCAGTTTGCCGATGTGCGGCGTGAACACTTGGGAGTACCCCTGCTTGTCCAGCTCCTGGGTGATGAATTCCTGCAAGGCCCTGCGCACCAACGCGCCTTTTGGCTTCCACAGGACCAGCCCCTGGCCAACCGCCTCGTCAATGTGGAACAAGCCCAACTCGCGGCCGAGCTTCCGGTGGTCGCGCTTTTTCGCCTGCTCAAGGCGCTCGAGGTGCTCGTCAAGCTGCGTCCGGTTCGGGAAGCACGTCCCGTAGAGCCGCTGCAGCTGCGGGTTGTTCTTGTCGCCCTTGTAGAACGCGCTGGCCACACTCATAAGCTTGAATGCCTTGCAGTTGCCTGTCCGGCCCACGTGGGGGCCCGCGCACAGGTCCCAAAAATCGCCATTCTTGAACAACGAGATCTCCTCGCCTTCGGGAATCGTTGCCAGCAAGTCGCTCTTGAACTTGCTCTCGACCGGCCGCTCGGCCAGACCGCCAAGCCGGCCGCTCTTGGCCAGGGCGAGCGCCTCGTCGCGGCTCACCACGATCCGTTCAAACGGGTCGTTGTCCTTCACCACCTGCTTCATCGCCTCCTCGATCTTAGCGAAATCCTCCGGCGTGATGCGGTGCCCAAGCTCCATGTCGTAGTAAAACCCATTCTCCACCGGCGGGCCGCCCGCCAGCTGCGCGTCGGGCCAGAGCCGCAAAATCGCGGTGGCCATCACGTGCGCGCACGAATGCCGCAGCCGCTCGATGTCCGACATCTGCGCGCGCTCTTCCAGACTCTTCCGTTCTTTCGCTTCCGACATGAAGCCCTCAAAAACGCTGCCCGCGCCCGATTTGCAATGCGAAACCCGCCACCAACGCCAACTGCCTCACCCGGAAACCCGTTCCCGCAGGAAATCCAGCGCCGTCGGCGCACGCCGCAAGGCCAGCGAAAAATGCCCCTCGCCGGCATCCACCTCCAGCGTCGCCCCGCGCACCTTGGCGACAAACTCCCGCACCAACGCCACGGGAATGTTCCCGTCCTCCCCGCCGTGCCAATAGCGGATCGGCGCACGCTCGGCCGCCAGATCAATCCCCCAGTCGTGAAAATAAATCTCCGCATCCGTCAGCACCCCGCGCGGCCCCTGACGGACTCCCTCGCGAAAACTCGCCGCAAACACCGGCAACGCGCACGGATTGGCTAACAAAATCTCCCGGTCCACCGGCGGCAGGCTGCGCAGCAACCAGCGAAACGGCGCCCGCCCGACATCCCCAAGCGCGCACATCCGCCCCAGCGCCAGCGCCGGGGCAAACACCACCGCCGGCAACCGCCGCACCGGAATCAACGCCCGATAAACCGGGTGCAGCCCCACCCGCTCCCCGCCCGCCAGCGGCACCGCCCCGCACAACACCACCGAGCCAAACACCCGCGCACCAAAAAAACCCTCCCCCGCCAACACATACGGCCCACCTCCCGACACCCCTAACTGGCCAAAGCGCCCGACCCCCAGCGCATCGAGCAAATGCTCGAGCATCGGCGCCAACCCACCCAGCTCCCGGTTGGCCACAAAGCTCGACCGCCCCATACCCGGCCGGTCCACGGCAATCACCCTCAACCCCCGCTCACGCGCCAGGTGATGGGTCATCCGCGCCTGCAGCCGCGAGCTTGGCCAACCATGGAAAAAGACCACCACCTCGCCCGCCGGGTCCCCAAATTCCTCCCACGCCAGAACCCCGCCACCGGGCAGCGCGTGCATCCTCGCCTCACCCGCCGCGGGCAGGTCCCTTAAGTATTCCAGTTCCCCGTCCATCGGCATTCCCATGGAAATCGCAATCTGCACCACCGGGCAATCTAACTTCGCTCGATGTGCACCGCCGGGCCTGCCTCGGGCGCTCGCGGACGCTGGGCATCTGCCTGAGCGCCAGTGCTCTCCAGC
Organism: Akkermansiaceae bacterium; assembly: GCA_044373535.1. Taxonomy (GTDB): domain Bacteria; phylum Verrucomicrobiota; class Verrucomicrobiia; order Verrucomicrobiales; family Akkermansiaceae; genus JBILQA01. The sequence continues at coordinate 7,413 of JBILQA010000067.1, forward strand.
ACGCCCTCGGGGTTTGCATCCGTCCTGCTGCCTCGGACGTTAGCATTATGAAAACCACCCTCCACCTCCTGCTCGCCTCCGGCGCCCTCCTTGCCCTTGGCTCGCTTGCCACCGGTTGCACCGCCAATGTCACCCCGCCGGCCAGCGGCGCGGCGGCCACCACCACCACCACCGAGGTCAACCCCTACGTGAGCACCACCGAGCGCCGCACCACCACCACCACCTACTGAGCAGAGCCTGGATCGCCCGCAGTGCGCTTAGCGGCATCCCCGCGCCATCCCCGTGGGGAAGAATCAGTGAAACTGCCGCTTGCGCCGGCGGGCGTATGGGCGCTTCCTTGCAGCCATGCCCGCCCCGGCGCCCGATCTCCATCCTGCCGTCCCTGCCTGCGCCGCGCTTCTTTACGCCCAAGGCGTCACCAAGCGCTTTGGCAAGAGCCTGATCCTTGACGACCTTTCCCTCACCCTGGCGCCTGGCGAGCGGATCGCCCTAATGGGACCCTCCGGTGCGGGCAAGTCCACCTTGCTCAACTGCCTTGGCGGCATCGAGGCGATCGACTCGGGCCGCATCGACTTTGACGGCCACGAGTTCTCAGCGCTTGGCAGCGACGCGGTGGCGCGCCTGCGCCGGCGCAGCATCGGCACGGTTTTCCAGTTTTTCCATCTGCTGCCCACCCTCAGCGCCGCGGAAAACATCGCATTGCCGCTCCATCTCAATGGGGTGCCAAAGGAGGCGCGCGACTTGCGCGTGGCCAGCCTGCTTGAGGAAGTCGGCGTTGCCCACCGGGCCGCGGCCTTCCCCGACGAGCTCAGCGGCGGGGAAATGCAGCGCGTCGCCATCGCCCGCGCCTTGGCCACCGAGCCGAAGCTCCTCCTCGCCGACGAGCCGACCGGCAACCTCGACTCGAAAACCGGCGAGCTCGTCCTCGACTTGATCGAAACCCTTTCGCGCCGCCACCACACCGCCCTGGTGATGGTCACCCACTCGCTTGCCTCCACCCGGATTTGCGACCGTGTCCTGCACATGTGCGACGGCAAGATTCTAGCAACCGAGGGCTAACCGATGCGCAGCCCCTCGCCATCGCTGGGTTTCCTCTGGCGCACCACCACCCTGCGCCACGCGCGCCACAGCTGGCGCCACACCGCCACGGTCGTCGCCATCCTTGCCCTTGGCGTGGCAGCATTCCTCTCCATCCGCATGGCCAACCGCGCCGCGGTGGTTAGCTTCGCGGGATTCTCCGAGGCGGTCAGCGGCGGCAGCGACCTGTCCCTAACCGCTCCCGCCGGGCTGTTGGATGCGGCGCTTCTCGGCGAGATGCGCGCCGCGCTGGGCGCCCAGCCCGGCGAGCTCATCCCGCTGCTGCGCGGCAGCGCCGCGATCGCCGCGGCCGGCGCCGGCCCGGCGGCGGACTCGTTCATCTTCCTTGGCCTCGACCTCGTCGCCATGCAGAACCTCCACGGTATCCTGCCCGGCGACACCGAGCGCTTCATCGACTTCGGCACCGCAGGGGACGAAATCTGGACCGTCCTGCGCAGCTCCAACCGGGTCTTTGTCAGCGCGCAAATCGCAGCCAAACAAAATCTCAAGGTTGGCGGCACTCTCCGGCTGTTGGTTGGCGACCAACTCCTCGACTTTGTTGTCGCCGGTGTTCTTCCCAAATCCCGCGGCACCGTGCCAGTGCCCGCCAACCTGCTCGTCACCGACATTGCCGCCCTGCAGCAGCTCATCGAGGAACCCGGCCGGATCACCCAAGTCGACCTGCTTGTCCCCCAGGGCCCCGGCCGCATCGGACAGATTGCCGCCGCACGCGCCGCCCTGGAAGCCGCCGCCATGGGCCGCTGGATCCTGCGCGACCCGATGGTCGAAATCGGCTCGGGCGAGCGCATGACGGCGAGCTTCCGCACCAACCTAACCGTGCTGTCGCTCATCGCCCTGCTCGTCGGCGTCTATCTGGTCACCCAGGCGCTCGACGCCGCGGTGGTCCGGCGCCGCCACGAGATCGCCATCCTGCGCTCACTCGGGCTCACTGTGCGCGAGCTGCGCAGGCTCTGGTTGTTTGAAATCATAGCCCTCGGGCTGGCTGGCAGCGTCTTTGGCATCCTCCTTGGCTGGGGGCTCGCCCAGATCACCGTCGTGGCGGTCGCCCGCACGGTCAACGCGCTCTATCAAACGAGCAGCGCCACCGCGGCGGGCCTAACAACATTGGACGCCGCCCTCGGACTGGCCCTGGGACTTGGCTTCAGCCTGTTTGCCGGCTGGCTGCCGCTGCGCGACGCGGCAGCCACCCCGCCCGCGCAGATCCTCGCCGCGGGCAACTGGACGCCGGGCCTGCGGCTGCTGCGCCGGCCGCTCCTTGGCGCTGTCATGCTCCTCGCCGGCCTTGGGCTGCGCTTCCTGCCGCCACTGAGCA
>JBILQA010000377.1:0-2886 GCA_044373535.1 Akkermansiaceae bacterium
GCCTTCCGGCGAGGGATTCGTCGCCTTGAAATCCAAGGTTGGATCAAAAACCGCGCCGGTGAACTTCATCTCATTGGTGTTGAATACCAACGTCGCATCGCCGGCAGCGATCGCGCCGTCACCGGTCCAGGTGAGATCAACCGAAAAACTCTGCCCCGCCTGCACTGCAGCCACCCCGCCAGTGGGCGTCGCCGTCAAGGTGACGTCCGCCCGCAGTGACCCGGCAAAGCCAACAACCGCCAGAATGAATAATCCAATTTTTCCCGTCACGGTGTCGCAAGTTTTTCCAGAATCTGCGACTGGTTCGCCCACGCGCCATCGCGATCCAACGTGTTGATCACTCCATTGCCATCGATGTCGGCGCGCAAGGCCTTCGGGTTGGCTGGGTCAAACGCGGCAGTGGTGGAAATCTGGCTCAGGTCCAACCCGCTGACCCGCCCGCTGCCGGTCGAGTCGCCAATCAGCCCGGCAATGACCCGCGAATTGTTCGCCGTGACACTCAAGGCGCCGCCGGTGCCCGAAACGATTGCGCTCGGGTTGAGGGTGAAGCGCCACTTGCCAACATCCGGCAGGGCGCACTGACCACCGGCATTGGCAAACGTCACGGTCAGCTTGCTGCCGGATGCCGTCACCGTTGGGGTGATCCCCAAGCCTCCCAGGGTGACCGCGCCGGCACTTGTCACGCCGTTGATCGTCACCGCCTGCGAGGGGTTGGTCACCGTGATGGCCTCCGAGAAGTTCACCTCAACCTCGCGGATGCCCGCCGCTCGGGGTTCAATGAAGTTGTTATCCGCCGCCACAAGGGCCCGCGCCACTCCCGCATGCGCGTTGACTGAACGCCAGTCGCTCACGCTTAAATCGTTGACCACCACCGTTGGGGTCGGCAACACGACCGTTCGCTCCACCGCCGTCCCCCAGGTGCCATCGCGCCTGCGCGGTACCACCACCAATCGGGCCTTCGTTGGGTCACTTGTGCTCAGCAAGCGAAAAACGCTGCAGTAGCCCTGCGTCGTCCCAGAATGCGCAATCGAATCAAACTGATAGACCCGCAACGTCTTGGTACCATTGTCGGGTCCCGCCCAAGTATAATCCCCATAGGAATGGGTATGTGCCACGAACAACCCCGCGATGTTATAGCCCTTGATAAGCTCATAATACGCCCGCTGGTCAGCCACCGGCCAATCGCCTTCCGGGCTCGCTGGAGGCAGGTGATGAATAATGAAAACCGGTTCCCCGCTGTTGCCTACGACCTTCTCAAGATAATCCTTTAGAAAGGTCAGGCTGCCCGCGCAGGGATAGCGCAACTGGCTGTCGCCCACCCGCATGCTGCATTGCACAAAATGGAATGGCCCCCATTTCCACGCATAGTGCACACCCGTCGCCTTGGCGTTGGAATAGGCACCATTATACTGGTACGTCCCCGAAACCGCAGTGAGCCCCGGGCGGTTCGGATTGCGCGCCGCAAGATTATCCAGAATGTTCTCCACCGCCGGACTGGTCTTCCAAAACCCGTTCTGGTCGTGGTTGCCAAACCCCTCGTAAACCGGAAAATCAATCAGTGCCCCGGCTTCGTTACCCAATAGACCCCAGTTGGCCACAAAGTTCGCCCACGCCAGCGGCATCGTGATCGCGGTGCCCTCCGTCGCCCCGGTCGCCGGATTGACTTCCGAACCGCCGTCAACCAAATCCCCGGCCACAATCACCCCCAGCGGCGTTCCGACTTTCAGGTTGGTCGACGCTGGCATGTCCGTCCCCTTGAGCGCCTTGAGCTTCCCGAGGTTTGTCCGCACCGTTGGGTCGTTGTTCGGCGTGCTGCCGTCGTACGCCTTATAATGCGGGTCACCCGTGGCATAAAACGTGATGTCAAAGGTCGCCTGGCCGTGGCTCAAGCCACTCCCTGCGATGAGGCTCAGCCCCACCGCGCACAGCTGGCCACGCCGGCCACCGATTGCCAACGGGCTCAAATCCCGGATCTTCATGAAGGACAACATCGCGCTGAACCTCTCAGATTCGCCCGCGCCAATCAACCGGCAACTCGGCCCCAGGCAAACATTTCAGCATCAGGCTCTAGGGCCCCGCTGGGCCACCCAGCTGCGGGATCCGCACCGCCACCTCATCGCCCACACTGAGGCTGAGCTCGTCAAGGTGCTTGCGCGATAGCTCCACCTCAACGAACTGACCGTCATTGAGTCGCGCGGTGAGCGCGGCAACCGGCCCGGCGGAAAACAGGTGCTGGACCCGGCCGAGCCTATCGGTTTGCGGGTCCTGCTCGGCGGCGAAAAGCACCTCGACCTCATGCGGGCGCACGTAGAGGTGTTGGCCGTCACGGGTGGTTAGCTTGTTCACATTGCCAAGGAACTCGTAGACAAACGGGCTGCGCGGGCAGTCATAGATGACCTGCGGCTTGCCAACCTGCTCAATTCGCGCGTTGCGCATGACGACAACCTGATCGGCGAGCTCTAACGCCTCCTCCTGGTCGTGGGTGACAAACAGGGTGGTCATCCCGACCTGGTCGTGGAAGTGCCGCAGCCAGCGGCGCAAGTCCTTGCGCACCTGCGCGTCAAGCGCGCCAAACGGCTCGTCCAAGAGCAGCACCTTCGGCCTGATCGCCAGCGCCCGGGCCAGCGCCACCCGCTGCCGCTGGCCGCCGGAGAGCTCGTGCGGCCGGCGCCCTTGCAGGCCCTCCAGCTTCACGAGCTTAAGCAGTTCCATCACGCGTCCGGCAATCTCGGCCTTCCCCGGGCGCTTTGCCCGCGGCAACACGCTCAGACCAAAGGCGATGTTCTGCGCCACCGTCATGTGCCGAAACAACGCATAGTTCTGAAACACAAAGCCCACCCCGCGCTTGCCCGCTGGCACCTCGCCGACGTCCTCGCCGTGGAACTT
>JBILQA010000068.1:0-9784 GCA_044373535.1 Akkermansiaceae bacterium
TCGCTGATTTGCTTGGCAATCCCCTCTGCTAGAGCCAGCTGGGCCTCCGGATTGGCGGCCACCTCGGCACCCTCGCGCGGAATAAAGATCTTCATGAAGGTGACCTTGTCCTTGGAGATGTCGCGCATGACCTCCTTGGTCTCGTTGTACTCCGCCTGCACCTCGCTTGGCGTCGGCGGCGCGGAGTCGGAGAACTTGCGCGAGCGCATGGCGGACACGATGAGCTTGCGCCGGGTGACCTCGCGGTACCCCTCCATCGTCAGCCGCGCCTTGCCCAGCTCCTCGCGGAACTTCGACTCGTCACCGTTGAAGAGCTCCTTCACCTGGCGGTCGACCTCCTCTTGAATGACGCGCGGCGGGATGGTCGCCCCCAAGGTTTTGAACTCAAACATGATCAACTCGCGGTCAATGAGCTCATCGAGGATCTTGGCGCGCGCCTCGCCGAGCAACTTCTCGTACTCCGCCCCGCGCCGAGGGTACTGCGCGGAAAGTTGGCCGCGCAGCGGCGCGAGCATGAAGGCCACCTCGTTCTTGGTCACCACCGAGCCCTGAACCCGCGCGGCAATTGCGTTGACCTCAACCGGCTCGGCCTGCGCCAGCGCGGCGGTTAGTATCAGCAAGGGCAAAAATCGTTTCATTGGTAGTTAGATGGTGCGGAGCAAGTTAGATGGTGCGGAGCAAGTGAACAGCGGCGGCGAGCTTTTCGCCCGGATCATCGCTGGGGAGACGAGGAAAGCGACGGCCTTCAAGCATGATGTAGTCGCCATTCCTCGTGAGCATGAGGCGTTGGCCACGAATTTCAATTGCGGATATTCCCGCCGCCGCGGCAAGCAACTTCAGCCGGGCAACCTCGATAAGGTGCTCAACCGGAGCCGGAAAGCGCCCGAACCGGTCCCGCCACTCGCCCACAAGCCGCTCAAGGTCCTTCTCGCCGACCAGGCTGGCGAGCTCCTTGTAGGCCGAGATCCGCAGCCGCGCCTCAGGCAGCCAGACGCTTGGCAGGTAGACTCCTAAGGTCTTAGCGTCGCCGGCCCGAGCCATTTCCGCCTCGCTGAAGCACAGGAAATCCGCCCGCACCACAACCTCCACGCGCTCGCGCACCGCCCGCCCCTGCAGCCGGTCGACCGACTGGCGCAACAGTTGGCAGTAAAGGTCAAATCCGACCGCGCTGATATGGCCGCTCTGCCGCGTGCCTAACAGGTTGCCGGCGCCGCGGATCTCCAGGTCGCGCATGGCGATTTTAAATCCCGAGCCGAGCGCCGTGTATTGCTTGATGGCGTTGATGCGCTTGCGCGCGTCCCCCGCGGTGACCATGTCGCGCGGCAAAAGAAGCACCGCGTAGGCCTTCTCACCCGCGCGGCCGACACGTCCGCGCAGCTGGTAGAGGTCGGCCAGCCCGAAGCGGTCCGCCCGGTCGATGAAAATCGTGTTCGCGTTGGGGATGTCGATGCCGCTCTCGATGATGGTGGTGGCTAACAGGATGTCGGCCTCGCCGCTCACAAAGGTGCGCATCACCACCTCGAGCTCGTCCTTTTCCATCTGCCCGTGGCCGACGATGATGCGCGCCTCGGGGACCAGCTCAAGCAGGCGCTGGCGCATGTGGTCGATGGTCTTCACCCGGTTGTGGAGGAAGAACACCTGCCCCCCGCGCTTGAGTTCGCGCCGGATGCCGTCGCGGATGAGGCGCTCGTCGTAGGCGACCACGCGCGTGTTGACCGGCACCCGGTTAGGCGGCGGGGTGTCGATGGTCGACATGTCGCGCGCGCCCATCAGAGCCATGTAGAGCGTGCGCGGAATGGGCGTGGCCGAGAGCGTTAGAACGTCGATCTGGCGGAACATCTCCTTGAAGCGCTCCTTGTGTTGGACGCCGAAACGCTGCTCCTCGTCGACGACGGCAAGCCCAAGGTCCTTGTAGACGACGTCGCCGGAAATCAGCCGGTGGGTGCCGATGACAATGTCCACCGATCCGTCGGCGAGGCCGGCGAGGGTCTGGCGGATTTCCGCGCCGCTGCGGAAGCGGTTGAGCAGGTCGATGCGGATTGGATAGTCGCTCATGCGCTCGCGAAACGTGCGCCAATGCTGCTCGGCGAGTACCGTGGTTGGCACCAGGATGGCCACCTGCTTGCCGCCGGTGACCGCCTTGAAGGCCGCACGCAGGGCCACCTCGGTCTTGCCAAAGCCAACATCGCCGCAGATCAGCCGGTCCATGGCGCGCGGTGACTCCATGTCGCGCTTGGTCTGCTCGATGGCGCTGCGCTGGTCGGGCGTCTCGGTGAAATGAAACGAATTCTCAAACTCCCACATCCAGCGCGAGTCGGGCGCATGCGGGTGGCCCGTCGCCGCTTGCCGCTCCGCCTGCATGCGCAGCAGCTGCGCCGCGTAGTCGAGGATCGACTTCTCCGCCACCTGGCGCGTCTTCTTCCACGCCGTGCCACCTAGCCGGTTGAGCTCGGGTGCCTTGCCGCCTATCCCAACATACCGCGAAATCAGGTGCGCCTGGTCCAGCGGTACCGCCAGCAGCGCGCCATCCTTGTAGCGCACCACGATTTCCTCGTTCCCTTCGTCCCCGGTCTGAACCCCCTGGTAGCGGCCGATGCCGTACTCGGAGTGGACCACCAGATCGCCCTCGGTGATGTCCTCGAGACTTGCCCGTGCGCGAGCGACACGCTGACGCTCAAGGTGTCCTCGGTGGCGCCTCGACCCCGGTGACTGGTAGCGCCCAAACAGCTCCGCCGAGGACAGCAGCGCCACCTTCAAGGCCGGCACCGCAAACCCGCACACCAGGTCGCCGCGCGCCGCGAGGAGGCCGCCAGCACCTAACAAGTCCTCCCCCGCCAGCTCGGTGAAGCGGCCCTCCTCGCCCTTGTTAGAAAAGACAATCCCCACCTGCCAGCCCTCGGCGCGCCACTCGGCGAGCTGGGCAAAGAAGCGCGCGCGGCGCGACTCCTCGAGGACAAAGTCGCCCGCGCCGAAGGTTCCCAGCGGGCTTGAGTGGCAGGCGGTGGGGAAGGTTTCCCCGGTGGCCGGGTCAAGCAGCTCCGGGCTGACGACCAAGCCAACCTTCTCGGGCGGCTCGTCCTCGCCGAGCCAAACCAGGAGGTCCTGCCCATGGAGGTAGCCGCGCACCACGCCGTCGTTCTCCGGCTCGGCGAGGACCACCTCGGCGCGCTCAAGCCGCCGGCGCGAGGTTTGGGTGTCGAGGTCAAACTCGCGGATCGACTCCAAAGTCGTATCAAAAAACTCCAACCGCAAAGGGAATTCCGCCTGCCACGGAAACAGGTCGAAAATGCCGCCCCGCAGGGCAAACTGCCCGCGCCCTTGCACTTGGCTGTTTTTCTCGAAGCCGTGCGTGGCCAACAAGGCGGCGAGCTCCTGCGGGTCGAGCGTCGCGCCGGTGGCAAACGCGCGCCGCGCGCGGCCGATCCGGGCGGCCTGGGGGGCAGCCGAGTCAAGCGCCTCGGGCGAGAGCACAAGTGGCTCGCCGCGCCGGCCGGCCAAGGCTTCAAGAACCAGCAGGCGCTCGGCATTGCCCTCCGGATCGGCCACTTCGCCCTCGCCGAGCTGCGGCGCCGCGTCGGCCAGTACCAGCGGCGCGGCACCCCAAAGCTCCATCTCCACGGCGAGACGCTCGCGGTGGCGCGGCTGCGAGCAGAGAACCCACAACCGACCTTCGGGTTGCCTAGCTCGCCAAGCGGCATCCACCATGGCCAGCACAAAGGCGTGCGCGCCCTCGTCAACCCCGCCAATGACCACGGTCTTGCGGCCGCCGAGCGCCTTGAGCCGCGCGGCGAATTCCGGAGACTCCCTCCCCTGCGGCACCCATGCCGCTATCCGCTCTGCTGAACGGTCCACCCCGCCCTATAGACACCCTCCGCGCCCAACGCAAGGCCCGCGCCACTTGCCGCACCCAGCGGCCAACACCCAGCGCCGCGTCTAACTTGCATCGACAGCCACCTCGGGGAATGTCCATATCCGCGGTTGGTCAGGGGAGCCAACCAATCCACCTAACCTAACCCTGCGGCCCAACGGCTTACCCACCGGCTCTCTAATTGTTTGCTTTGGCGATTGGCTGGCGGGCGCAAATCAGTTATAAGAAAGAGTGATGAAAAATTTATCTTGGATTCTGCGCACCGCGTCGGGACGGCTGGCCTGCGCCTCGCTCGCCGGTTTGGGATTCGCCTCCCTTGCCTCATGCAGTTCATCCCCGCCCCCGCGGCTGGTTAACGCCGACCGCGTTAGTGTTCCCGTCGGCTTTGAGGTCGGCCGCATGACGCCCAGCGCGCTGGCCCGCCAGGTCAACGTGAACAAGGATTTCCTGCCGCGGCGCAACCGCGCGCGGGTTGGCTTGGCATCCATGAACCCGCGCTACATCACCATCCACAGCACCCAGAACTGGAGCCCGGGGGCTGACTCGCGCCGCCACGCCCTCGCCCTCAAGAATGGCGCCCTTGGCAAGGTCTGCTGGCACTACACCGCGGACCAGAACCGCGTCGTCCAGCACCTGCCCGACACCCTGCAGGGCCGCCACGCCGACGGCCACGGCCCCGGCAACCAGTACAGCATCGGCATTGAAATGTGTGAAAACCCCGGCAACAACCGGGCTGCCACCATCGACCGCACCGCCAAACTCGCCGCCCTGCTCATGGTTGAGCACAATATCCCGCTGAGCCATGTCGTGCCCCACTACCACTGGCCGCGCGAATGGCAGAGCCCCGCGCACAAGAACTGCCCGCACTTCCTGCTCGACAACGGCCAGCCGGGACCGAAGTGGGCCGCCTTCCAGCGCCGGGTCAACGCCTACCACCAGATGATCACCAACGACTACTCGGCCGGCCAGTGGGCCGCGCGCTAGCCGCCGCAGGCGCCGCGCGCTCACCGCCGCAGGACCACCAATCGCCAGAAAAGCCGCGGGGGAGTCCTCCGCGGCTTTTTTATGCCTTTTCACGCCGCCGATCGCCTTTCAGAGTCCGCCCACATGCCCGCCCCGCTCATCATTGCCAACCGCTCCTTCACCTCGCGCCTCATGGCGGGCACCGGCAAGTTCCCATCCAACGAGGCCATGCGCGACGCCCTGGCGGCCTCCGGCACCGAAATTGTCACCGTGGCGCTGCGCCGGGCCGACCTAACCGGCACCCGCGACCCCTTCGCCAACATCCTCGAGTTCGTCGACTCGGAAAAATACCTCATCCTTCCCAACACCAGCGGCGCGAGCAACGCCGAGGAGGCCGTTAGGCTCGCCCGGCTCGCGGCCGCCGCAGGCCTGCCGAAGTGGATCAAGCTCGAGATCCATCCCGACCCGACCTACCTGCTGCCCGACCCGATAGAAACCCTCAAGGCCGCGGAGATCCTCGTCAAAGAGGGTTTCACAGTGTTGCCCTACATCAATGCGGACCCCGTGTTGGCCAAGCGCTTGCAGGAGGCTGGCACGGCCACGGTGATGCCGCTCGGCTCGCCCATCGGTTCGAACCGCGGCCTGGCGACCCGCGACCTGATCCGCATCATCATTGAACAAGCCATCGTGCCGGTGGTCGTCGACGCGGGAATCGGCGCGCCAAGCCACGCCGCCGAGGCCATGGAACTCGGCGCCGACGCCGTGCTGGTCAACACCGCCATGGCCATCGCCAGCGATCCGCTGCGCATGGCCCGCGCCTTCCGCCTGGCGGTGGAAGCCGGCCGCGAGGCCTTTGAGCTTGGCTTGCCAGAGGCCCGCCAACAGGCCTCGGCCACCAGCCCGCTCACCGGCTTCCTCACCGGGAAATCCTGAATCCCACGCAAAATCCCCGCCATGCGCCTGCTAACAGCCGTTATCACCCTCTGCCTTTCCGTTTCCCTGTCCACTTCCCTGCCGGGCGTCCCTGAGGTCGTGCAGGCCCGCGGGTGGCGCATCACATTGAACACCCCGCCGATCAAGGACCGGCTTGTCCAACAGGACGACAGCACCTTCAGCTACCACGCCAACAGCGGCCGCCTCAACGTCGCAATCTTTGCCGAGACGCGCGACCAGCAGGGCGGCCACCAGCAGTGCTACGAGCTGTATTGGCCGCAAACCGGCGCCAACCCGCTCATCCGCAAGCAGAGCATCAAGGCAAGCCACACCGAGACCTATCACCGCGTCGAGTATCTCGTTGCCACTACCATTCACGGCGAGCCCGTCACCCAGCAAAACGTGAACTACTACTTCGTCTTTGAGGGCAAGTGGGTCCAAGTCCACCTCTCGGTCGTCAATCCGACCCCCGAGGACGCAGCCATCATCACCGCGTTCGACGAGGGGCTGGTCTACTCAAAAAAGTGACAGCCGGCACATTCCGGGCCGCTGCTGTTGCATCCCAAGCCGCCTTGGGCCGCCTACCTCTGGCCGCGAATCGCTTGAAATGCCTTTGCAGACAGGATCGCGTGCTTTGAAGTGGTGGACCCGGCGGGAATCGAACCCACATCTACGGCTTCGGAGGCCATCAATAAACGCTTTCAAATAAGGCCATCCCGGCTGTGGGTAACAAAAGGTAACAAAAAGGGATTGGCACGCACCGGGCTGCAAGTTAAGAATCAGGCATGAAAAACCCCGTCGTCGTCGAAGCGGTCAAGCACCCGAAATGCACCCACCGGGTCCGCTTCCCCGGGGGCGATGGAAAGGTCCGGCAGAAATACTTTGTCAACGAGACGGCCGCCCTGGCGTTTGCCAAAAAGCGCGAAAAGGAAATCGGCGTGAACGGAACCGACTTCGGCGCGATCACCGAAGACGAGCGGGCAGCCTTGGCACGCTGGCGGGCATTCCTCGCGACCTCACCGACCACCCCGCCGCCCCTTGCCGATGCCATCGCTGGTCTGATTGCGGGATGGCAGGCAAGCACCGGATCGGTCAAGATCCAGATGGCCATGGATCAGTTCATCGCCAACCAAGAGTCCGAGGAGGCCAGCACGCGGCACGTCGCCAGCCTGAAAAGCCGGATCGGCCGGCTGGCAACCGATCATGGCGATGAGCTTGTTTCATCCATGGATGCCGGCCGGTTCACCGACTGGCTGAATGGACTTCGCGCCACCAGAGCCGACAAGGAAGGCGAGAAACTGACCCTGACCACCCGCGACAACCTGAAGAAAAGCTGCCGGACCTTCTTCGCGTTCTGCATGGGCCGCGGATGGCTGGCGACCAACCCGGTACCGATTGTACGGAAGAAGCGCAACCGGGCGGACCGGCTGGCGAAAAACAAGGCCCCCGGGATCATGCTTCCCGAGGACATCCAGCGTTTCCTTTTTGAGGTCAAGGAGCGTGCGGAGAAGATCATCCCCTTCTGGTGCCTGAAATTCTTTGCCGGCATCCGCGACAGCGAGGCCGCCGCGATGAACTGGTCCATGATTGATCTCAAGGCTGGGAAAATCTCCCTGCCGGCATCCATCACGAAAACCGGTGAACCCCGGGACGTGAAGATTGAACCGGTCCTTGCCGCATGGCTCAAACCCTACGCCAAGAAGTCCGGCGAGATTGCGCCGACATCGTCGTCACGGGTCTTCGCGTACCGGAAGGTCCTGCGGTACTTGCGCCGGCCAGCGCAGAAAGGGGAAGCGCCACGGGAGTTTGACTTCCCGAGCAATGCAGCCCGCCACAGCTTCGGGACGTACCACCTGTACCATTTCCGCAACGCCGGCGAGACGGCGCTTCAGCTTGGCCACAAGGGAGATCCCGCGATGCTGCATGAGCACTACAAGAATCCCAAGGCCGAGTACTACGCCCCCGAATTCTGGGAGATCATGCCGCCCGAAAAAGCGGCGGCACCGGACAACGTCGTCAGCATCAAAAAGGCAAGGAGGTACGCATGAGCATGACTGAAGAAGATGAGTATAACTTCCGACGATCGATGGATATTGCCAGTGGGAATGATCCGTACGCCGCGGTGATGGATGGCAGCCACTTTAGAATCCCTTTCACGAAATGGCTGGAAGGCATGATGCCGGGACTAAAGAGCCATGTCCGCTTTGCCAAGTACCGGGAGTACGTGAGGATAGAATTGCTCAAGGGGCTTGAGGATCTTCACAGCCTGGGACTGAGGCGCGGTGGCATCGTAAAGCGCGCCGTCAAAAAGATCGAATCGACAAATACCGATATCGAGACGGCCAAGTGGTTCGCTCGCGAAGATAGCTTATGGATTTCATGGAACTGGCCGTTCTACCGTGGCTCTCCCAAGGAAATCCGACAACAGATGATTAAGACAGGGAATCAGTTACCGCCACGCCACCGGGGCGAGGTCAAGTATCTGGAAGCCATTGGCACTCTCCACATGAGTCTGCTTAAAGAGCACGGAATCCCGATCACGGATCTGGTGAAAAGCGAAACCGTCAGGTTCATGGTCTGGCGAAAGGATCAGGATGCGGTGGATCGGTCCGCCAAGGCATCCGCCGCGGCCAAGTCCAGGCACTCCCGAAAAAAAATCACCTAAGGACGAAAAAACTTCTTGGAGTGATCTAAACCGGGTTTCCCGGGACCGAGCATCCATTTGAGATGCTCGAACCCTATACGCAGGGTTTAAGCATAAACCGCCCCCTGCTAACGCCCGTCATCACGGGGTCAAGCACAAGCCGCCGCGCATTTCCGCGCAGCTATTGCTTGGAGCGTATGACATCGCACCGCCACCATCTGAAGCGCAGCGAGGCCGCAGAAGCCCGCATCATCGCCCAACTCCTCACCCGCTCCGAGGCCGCCGCCGGCCTGAGCGTCTCCCTGCGGACCATCGACAACCTTGTCGCATCCGGCGACCTGCCCGCGGTGAAGATCGGCCGGGCCATCCGCATCCGCCCGTCCGCCCTGGACTACTTCATCGAAGCCCGGGAAAGCCGGCAGTCGATCCGCCGGAAGGGAGGCCGGAAGTGAGATCCGCCCCCGCTCAGTTGAAGCCGCGACAGACTTATATGTCTGACGCGCCCCCGCTTCTCTTTGCCCAAGCCAAGGCCCGATACAAAATCGCGGACGCATGGCGGATGCTTGGCCTCGAAGGCGAACCGAAGCCATCCTGCAAAAGCCCGTTTCGGGATGAGAAGACCCGCAGCTTTTCCATCTTCGCCAACGGGACCGGCTGGCGCGACCACGGGACCGGCGAAGGTGGAGATGTCATCGACTTCATCCGCCGCGGGATCGGTGGCAACCATGCGGACGTCCGGCGATGGCTGGCGGACCGGATGGGCGTTGACGTGGACCCGCCGGCCGCAGCCAAGAGGGCACCTAAGCCACCCCAAGCACCCAAGCGGATCGCATGGCCGGCTGACCTCATCCATGGAACGCCGGCGGAATGGCAGGTATTCGCGGACCATCGAGGTCTGACCTTTGAGGCCGTCCATGGCATGGCCCACGATGGCATCCTTCGCTTTTGTACGCTGGCCGGCGTGGATTGCTACGTCGTCACCGACGACGCCATGCGGGCCGCAGAGATCCGGCGGATGGATGGCCAGCCGTTCAATGACCGGAAGGCGTACCCGCTGCGCGGTGTGGACAAGGGATGGCTGCCAGGCAGCAACCTGCTGCGGTCCACGCCGCGAAGTCTTAGCGTACTCATCACCGAGGGAGCCACCGACCTGCTGGCCGCGGTGGACCTGTACAGCAGGTACCGCCGGGATCATGGCGGCCGGGAATCATGGCAGCCGATTGCCCTGCTGGGAGCCACCTGCAAGACGCTTCACGACGACGCCGCAGCGATCATCCGCGGCCGGCGTGTCCGACTGGTTCCTGACGCGGACCCTGCCGGCGACAGCATGGCCGAACACTGGACCGGACTTCTGCGGAAAATCGGATGCACGGTGG
>JBILQA010000378.1:0-2873 GCA_044373535.1 Akkermansiaceae bacterium
CGTCGAACAGATGATGAACACCAGGAACGCCGGCCGCGCTAACAGCTTGAAGGCGTCCAGCATCAGCAGCGCGCGCAGGTTCACCGGCGCGCCCGCGCTTGGCGGCGGCGTGTTGGGAAGGGTGAAACAATACGCGCCTAACAGCAGCGCGGCGCCGCCCGCCAGCCAGAACAAGTTCACGCTTGCCGACCAACCAAGGAAGCCACCTGCCAGGCCCGCGGCAATCCAGCCGATCGTCCCCCAGACGCGCACCGCAGGGAACTGCTCCTGGCTCAGGTGGGTGAAGGCCACCGTGTTGGCCAACCCGAGGGTTGGCATGAAGCACAGCATGTGCCCAATCAACAAGCCCACCACCGTGCCACCCGCGCCCGCCTCCACCGCGCCAGGAACCAACAGCATGAGCCCGCCGCCCAACAACAGGAGCAGCCCCATGACCTTCTCCGAGGCAAAGAACCGGTCGGCAACCAATCCGAGGAACAAGGGTGCAACCATTGCGCCAATCGGCGCGCTGCCATAGGCCCCGCCAATCACCGACCCAGGCAAGCCGCTGGCCGACAGCACCAGGTACAGGGTTACAAACCACGCCCCCCACAGGAAAAACTGCAGGAACATCATCAGCGACAGGCGGACTCTCAGGGCGATCATCGGTTAGCTAGCCGCTGGATCCCCGGCCATCCCTCTAACCGACACCACAACCGCCCCCCCACGCAAGCCCGCAGAGTCGGGAGTCGGGAGTCGGGGGTCTCGAGCCGCAATCGCCAAGCGGCAATCAATCCCGCTTCCCCCACGGCCCCACGCGGTGTTACACAGGGCGATGACCCAGAAGCTCACCCTCCTCATCGCCTCCGCGCTGCTTCTCTGCGGCGCCGCCAACGCCCAGGAAAAGCCGGCCGCCATTGAGCTCATCGACGCCCAACTGAGCGCTTGGAAGCTGCCCGACCCGAACCCGTGGTGGGCCGTTGCCGATGGCGTCCTGACCGTCACGAGCGACCCGAAGAAAACCGGCAACACCCTCTGGACCAAGGCCGAGTTCAAGGACTTCACGCTCGAGGCCGAGTTCAAGTTCACCGGCTCAGTGGACTCCGGGTTCTTCCTGCGCGACGCCGACCAACAAATCCAGCTCGGCGACTCCGGCTCGCTCAAGCGCGACATGACCGGCTCACCCTACATCGCCAAACTCAAGAAGTACCCGGTCGAGGCCGCCGGGGTGGCCGGCCTGCTCAAGGTTGGCGAGTGGAACTCGATGCGCATCATCGTCACCGGCCCCCGGTACACCGTCTTCCTCAACGGCACCCAGGTGCTGGACTGGACATCTAACAGCGCCACGGCCTCCGGTCCCATCGGCCTGCAACTTCACCCGGGCAAGGAAATGAGCGTCCACTTCCGCAACCTGAAGGTGACCGAGAAGAAGAACTAGCCGCTGCGCCGGCCTTCCAGCGCCCTACGGTTTCTCGTTGGCGGTGTAGTAGAACTTGCGGTTCTGCAGCGGCGAACTGTCGTCGGCACTTTTCAGGGCGGGCAGGTCTAGCTGGTAGATGCGCCCGGCGGCGAAGTTGGCAAGCTCGACCTCGATGCTGCGCGGGCCGGTCTGTTTGATGCTAGTGACCATGTCCTCGCGGGTGTCCTCGTGGTCGCTGCCGTACTGCCAGCGTGGCTGAAGGGTGAAGGAGGAGAATTTCCAGTTCTTTGCCTCGGCCATGGCGGCGGGGATGTCCTTGGTGAAGGTGACGGCAAAGCCCTGCGCGGTGATGTGCATGACAGTGATGTCAAACGGCACGCCGCCAAGCCAGGTGAGGCGCTGAAGTCCTTCGGCCGGCTTGCCCCAGCCGCGCACCGTCTGGCCGATGAAGAGCTGGTTGCCCTGGAAGCGCAGCCGGTGGTTGCCGCTGCGCAGCCCCTGGCCGTTGACAAAGTGGGTCACCGCGCCCTGGAACTTGCCGTTGACCTTCTCCAACATCACCCGCGAGATCCGCGTGCCGTTGTTGTCAGGAACCAACAGTTGGCCGGCGAACGGTCCAAACGAACCGTCGCGCGGCAGCTCCTGGGGCTCGCCCGCGGAGCGGTTCATTTCCAGGTTGGGGATCTCCACCGCGGCCTTGGTGCGCACCTGGTTGTACTCCTCAAGGTGGTCGCGGTAGTAGCCGAGCGGGTCCTTGCCCTGCCACTGCGGGTCCCACACCAGGCTGCTAGGGTGGCCGTAGAACTTGCCGCGCTCGACATGGTAGAGGGGGGTGACCGCCTTCCAGTCGCCCTGGTTGTCGCCGGCCCACAGGTTGCCGTCCGGGTCCTGGTAGACTCCGTTAGCCATGCGGAACCCGCTGGCCCACGGGGTGAGCTTGCCCGCGGCGTCGGCGTGCAGGATCCACCCGCGCCACTTGACGGCGGCGAAGTTGCGGCCGCGGCGGCCGGCCGGCGAGTAGTCGCCGACGACGTGCTGGAAAACCGGGCCGTTGTGCGAGGCGGTGCCGATGGAGAGGAAGTAGCCGCCCTTGTCGTCGCTGCACAGCGAGTTGGTTTCGTGGTAGTTGCCGCTGAGCCCCCAGCCCGCGGCGAAGCGCATGAAGCGGTCGCCCTTGCCGTCCGCGTTGGTGTCCTCGACGTCAAGCATGTCGAGCATCTGGACGACTCGGACCTTCTTGTCGCTGAGCGCGTCGATCCCGCAGCCATTGTGGAAGCCGCTGGCAAAGAGCTCCCACTTCCAGCCCGCCGGGTCGGCCGCCGGCTTGGCCCGCAGCACGTCGCCGCGGCGCAGCGCCACAAACAGGCTGCCCTCGGGCGAGAAATCAATCGCGCCGACTTCCGGCGGCACGCCCGCGGGCAGCGCAATGTCATCAAGCTTGTAACAATCCTTGAACTCGGCGCCGAGCGCGGCC
>JBILQA010000379.1:0-2868 GCA_044373535.1 Akkermansiaceae bacterium
CATCCAATAAGTTGGCCGGCAACGACTTGCCGCGATCCACGGCGGTGGCGGCAATCTCGGCGAGGTCCGCACGGATGGGGTCAAACACGGCGGCGATGTCGGAGGTTTTCGCGCCGCGTTCATAGCCGGCAAGCAGTGCGTCATAGGGTTCGTCGGGATATCCCCAGAGGTCGGCCTTGCGCCGCGCCATGTCGACGAGTTGTTGGAGATACGGCGCGAATGTTGGAAAGTGGGATTTCCCGCGGGCGTCGGCCCACGCGTGCTTGGCCACCGAGGAGAGCCGGGTATCCTCCTCGACAAGCTCGCGCGGCAGCAGGGTGGCGCGGTCAAAGTGGTGGCGCCACTCGCGCAGGTTGGCGGCCACCTCGGGGTCGCTGGTGGCTGCCGCCTCGGCGGCTTCCAGATGGCCGCGGAACGCCGTGGACGTCCCAAGCTCGTGGATCTTGCCCGACAGGTAGCCGAGCTGCTCGGCACGGTAGGCCACGCCGCCCTCGGGCATGTTCGTCTCCTGGTCCCAGTCGAGGGCCGCGGCAGTGGAGGCGAGCAGCGCGCGCTCGCGCGCGATCAGGCAGAGGGAGTCGTACATCGCCGCAAAAGTTAGAGGTGCGGGCAGTGAGGTCAACCCAACACCCCGCTCAATCCAACAACTCCGGATAGCACTGCCGGGCCAGGCCGCAGGTGAGGTCGAGGATCTGAGCGCTGCGCGAGCAGAGCATGGCGTCCTTGACCATCGCTTCGCACTCGAGGTGGTTGAGCGAGCGGATAGCTTGGCGGACTTGGGGGATTTGGTGGGTGCCGACCGAGAGTTCGCAGACGCCAAGGCCCATGAGCAGGGGAGTGAAGCGCAGATCTCCGGCCATTTCGCCGCAGACGCCTGTCCAGATGCCGTTGGCGTCGGCGGCTTCGACAGTCTTGCGGATCAGGCGCACGACGGCCGGATTGGTTGGCCGGTAAAGGTCGGCGACGTGGTGGTTGACCCGGTCGACGGCCACGGTGTACTGGATCAAGTCGTTGGTGCCGATCGACATGAAGTCGACGTGCGGGGCGATGAGGTCGGCCAGGATGGCGGCGCTGGGCACCTCGATCATCACACCGACCTCGATTTTCTCGTCAAAGGGGATGTCCTTGGCGTTGAGCTCGTCCATGCATTCGGCGAGAAGCCGCTTGGCCTCAAGGACCTCGCCAAGCCCCGAGATGAGCGGGAACATGATGGCGGCCTTGCCGTGGGCGCTGGCGCGCAGGATGGCGCGCAGCTGCTCCTTGAACATCGCATGGCGCGCCAGGGAAACCCGGATGCCGCGCCAGCCAAGGAAGGGGTTGGGCTCCGGCTCGGAGAGCGGCTCGGCGGGCAGCTTGTCACCGCCGGCGTCCAGGGTGCGGATGATGACCGGATGCGGCGCGACTGACTTGGCGATCTCCGAGTAGACCTCGGTTTGCTTGGCCTCGTCGGCGACTTCCTCGCCATCAAGGAGGAGGAACTCGGTGCGGAACAAGCCGATGCCTGCTGCCCCGGATTGGGTGACCCACGGGAGCTCGTGGACAAACTCGATGTTGGCCGAGAGGGTGATGAGCCGCCCGTCGCGGGTCTGGGAAACCGCCTCGCGCTGGGACTCAAGCGCGGTGCGCGCCTCGCGCTTTTCCTGCTCAAGCTGGCGGTAAAACTTGAGGGTCTCCTCGGCCGGGTTGATGATGATCCGGCCCGAGTAGCCATCCAGAATGGCAGGAGAAAGTGTCTCGATGTCAAAGACAACGTCCTGCAAGCCGACCACCGCGGGGAGTCCAAGCGAGCGTGCCAGGATGGCGGTGTGGGAGTTGACGCTGCCAATCTCGGTGGCGAATCCCAGCACGCTGCTGCGGTTCATCGCAGCCGTGTCGGATGGTGACAAGTCATAGGCAACCAGGATGTGCTGGTGCCCCGGGGTGGTGTCCACCGCGGGATCCGTGATGCGGATCTCGCGGAAATTCCTCAGCACGCGCTGGCAAATGTCCTCCACGTCCGCCGTGCGGTCGCGCAAATACGGGTCGTTGATGCGCCGCATCGCCTCGAGGAAATTCTGCATCACGGCGTAAAACGCGAACTCTGCGTTCTGCAGGCGGTCCTCGATGGCCTCAAACACGCGGTCGAGCACCGTGCGGTCCTCCAGAATCATCAGGTGGGCCTCGAAAATCCGCCCTTCGTCCTCCCCTGAGAGCCCTTTGATGCGCTGCTGGAGCTCGGTGAGTTGCCGCTTGGTGATCTCCAAGGCCCGGCCAAAGCGCGCGCGCTCCTCCTCAACCCGCTCCGCGGAAATGGAATAAACCTCCGGCGCGGAGAACCCGCGGGCCACCACATGGACTGGGCCGATGGCCACCCCGGGGGAGGCAGCCACCCCTTGGTAAATGATTTCCTGATTGCGCGACATCGGCGGCATAAAATGTATGAAGGGGCGCGGGAAAATTTTTTGCCGGATCAGGAAACCGGCTCAGCCATGAGGTCGAGACCTCGCGCCAGTCAATGGGGTGCCTTATTCTTCCTCAAACTTGCGGGCAATCAGGTCGCCCAAGGCATCCAGGGCCGCTTCGGCGTCATCGCCATCGGCAAGAATCGAAATCACCGACCCATGGCCTGCCGCAAGCATCATCAAGCCCATGATGCTTTTGCCGTCAACTTCCTCGCCATCCTTCTCAACCTGGATCTCGCAGGTGAAGCGGCTCGCCATTTTGACAAATTGCGCAGCAGGACGCGCGTGAATCCCCAGCTTGTTCTGGATTGTGAATTCTCGGCTGGCCATAGCGTTCTGCATCACTGACGGCGGAGGCTAGGCCGAATACTAGGCTCGGCCAAGGTAAATTTGCGTCCGGGGACGCGGGTTTCCACGCTAGGTGCCG
>JBILQA010000380.1:0-2866 GCA_044373535.1 Akkermansiaceae bacterium
CAACTGCGGTGCCGCCGCAAGCAGCAGGGTGAGAATGAGGGATTTTTTCATGATAAAGGGGTTCAACGTTGTGGGGTGGTGAGGGCTTCTTCGATCCGCCCGCCAAGCGCGCTTTCCAGCTCGCTGCGCGCTTCGAGGGCGGCGACGCGCAGCTCAAGCGCTCGCAGCCGCGCCTCGCCAAGCAAGGTGATCACCCGCTCGATTTGGCCCGGGTCCGCCTGGGCGCGCTCAAGCGCCTCGCGGGCTTTCGCCAGCGCCGTCGCGTACGCGGGAAGGACGTTTTCCTGGTACTCGCGCGCGGCGGACTCCGCGGCCACGGCGGCCCGGTGGCGCAGCCTGACCAGCGCCGCCATCCGCTCAGGCTCCGAGACCAGCAGGTCCGCCTGGGTCCCGCTCAGCTGCGACTCGGCCGTGGCGATTGCCGCCTCGTTGCGATTCCAAAACGGCAGATCAATGCTGAATCCAATCCCGATGACCGATTCTGCGCGGTCCGTGTCATGCTCCGCGATGACGCCCGCCTCCATCGGCCCAAGCCGATCATCCAGAGCCACCCGCAGCCGTGCGCGGGCCGCCGTTTGCCGCGCCAGCAGGGCGCTCCGTAATGGCGTTCGGGTGGTCGCAAACCGCTCCAGCGCAGTGCTCGTCGCCGGCAGCGGCACCAGCACCGGCGCTTCCACTTGAATGTCATCGTTCCGCCCGATCCGCCGCGCCAGCGCCGCCACCGCCGCGAGCCGCTCCGGCTCAACCGCCGCCATCTCCGCCGCCAACCGCGCGCTTTGCCCGTCCAGCAGCGCCAGATCCACCGCGCTCGCCTGTCCGGCATCCACCGCGCGTGCCAGCTGCGGCCGCAGCGACACGAGCTCAGCGATACTTGAGGAAAATACCTCCCTGCGCGCCTGCGCCGCCCACACCGCCGCATGCCGCGCAAACACATCGTTGAGCACACCGACGATGACCGCCCGCGCGTCCGCCTGCGCCGCCGCACGCTCCGCCACCGCGTAATTTTGCCGCAGCCCGAAGTAGCTCCGCCGCAACGGCTGCATCAGCCTGAGCTCGATCGCCGGCTGGTCCGTCAGCGCGCGGAACTCCGCCTCGAGCCGCGGATTCGGGACCTCAGAGAATGCCAGGGTCTCCGCCACCCGCACCTTCAGCGAGCTGTCCGCCACAAGCACATCCGGGTGGTTTTTTAACCCAAGCCGCAGCGCGTCGCCGAGGCCAAGCGGTTCAGCGCCCGCCCCGACAACCAGCGCGGCGGACCCACAAAGAGACACGAAAATTGGCTTGGAAAACATGCAGAATCAAAGAGTTGAAGGAGATCGCGACGACTCCAGGCGATGCCCCGGAAAAATCCCATGGGCGTTTTGCCGCATGGCCGCTGACACGGCCGGATCCGCCACGGCGCCACTCAGCGGCCGCGGCATCGGAGTTTTTTGGCCCCCCGACGGAAAACGCCCGTCGTGGCCCGGGCGCAATTCGCCCGCCAACCCGCCTATTGCGGCGGCTTCAACAACTCAAACGTCGGTCCGTCCGGACAATCCTCACCCCAGGACACGCAGGCGCCCGGTTTCCCCATCGGAACATGGCCAATCCGCGCCGCCGAGTGCGCCGTCATCGGCCCCATCTCAAACAACAAAACGTGCGTGTGGGTTTCCGGAACCGGTTGAGTCCCCTTCCCCCCATCCTGATCGTCCGACGGCCTTTGGTCGCCATCATGCCCACGATGATCATGCCCGTGCTCGTGAACCCCGTGCTCGTGGGAATTCCCGTGATGCTCGTGCTCAATCTCCATGACCACGCCCTTCGCCAGCGACCCCATCAGGACAAGCAGCGCCAGCACACACCGCAACGCGGTGCCCACCCGGCCATCTCCATCTCCTACGCGCACCGCGCCACGGCATAGCTGCAGGGCCCATTTGTCAAGACCCTTGCCGCCACCACCCTGCCCGGCCGAGAAGGCCGCATACTCGCGCCCCATTCAGGCCGGCCCCGCTACTCGTCGCGCTCGAAGCGACCGATCTCGAGCGCTTGGCGGGTTTCCTTGGCGACCATGACCTCCGTGCCAAGGGTGTCGCCTGCGGCGGCAAGGGGTTTGGGATCAAAGAACCTCACCTCAATGAAGGCGCCCTTGTCCGCCGTGGTCACCTTGCCGCCCAAATCCACCAAGTTTCCAAGGCTCGCTTTGACCGCCATGCGCGCGATCTCGATGGCCTGTTGGTCGGTCAGGGGCCCCAAGGCGGCGCCTTTCTTGGCGATTTCCCCCCGCGCCGCCACCTTGGCGATCACCCCGGGCAGGCGCTCGCCGTTGGCCACCTTCCCCGCCACCAAGGCCTTGAGGATCTCTAGCAGCGCGCTTTCCTCCTCGCTGCCGCTGGGCAGTCGCAACGCTTCCTCCTTCGAGGGATGGGGCGCACCCACAAACAGACTGTCTTCGGTGCCAGAGCTTCCCCGCCCGTCCATGCAAAACACGAGCTGCTTGCCTGCCGCGTCGCCCAGCGTGAAGCTCAGCGTCCCGCCATCCCGGTACATATCCGTCGAGAGAATCGTGATGGGCGCGCGCAGCTCGCCGATTCTCTTCCCCACCTCCTCGAGCGCCTTGGCGCTAACCGCCGGCTTGGCTTCCTCGCCCGCCTGCAAGCCGACCAGCGGCACGGTCAAAAGCATCGCTCCAAGGAGCGCAACAGCGGCTCGGGAATGCCGGCCCGTTGCCCAGAGCCTATTTGGATTACGCGGGTTCATGCTGGGTAGATTAGATTGGCAATGGTTGGTGGAATTCTCTGCCACTTGAATAGCAGACACCCATCCACTCCCGGGCTTAGAAAGTTCTCAAGGGAGCCAATTTATTGCCCGTTCTGGACGCAATCGGGCG
>JBILQA010000069.1:0-9720 GCA_044373535.1 Akkermansiaceae bacterium
GGTCAGCGGGCAGTGCAGGGTGACTGCGTCGGCGTGGCGGAAAAACTCGCCGGTGTTCAGGCGCGGGATCGGGCCTGTGGTGGTCGCCTGGCCCGGCCGGGCGAGGGCGATGATTTCCATGTCCAGCGCGGCGGCCGCGCGGCCGACGGCCTGCCCAATGGCGCCATAGCCGACAATACCCAGCACCTTGCCGGCGAGCTCGACGACCGGATAGTCCAGGCGCGTGAAGATGGGCGACTCGGGCCAGGCGCTGCGGGCATCGCGGTCGAAGCGGTGGATGTTAGACGCGAGGTTGATGAGCATGCCAAGGGCGTGCTGGGCGACGGATGCGGTCGAGTAGCCGGAAACGTTGCAGACCGGGAGGCCGCGGTCGCGGGCGGCGTCAAGATCGACGCAATTGGTGCCTGTGGCGGCGACGAGAATGAGGCGCAGGTTGGGGCAGGCCTCGATGAGGGCGCGGGAGAGGACTACCTTGTTGGTGATGAGGACGTCTGCGGCCTGGGAGCGTTCGAGGGCATCGTCCGGGTCGGTGGTGGCGTGGCAGGTGAGGGAGCCGAGCTCTGCGAGGGGTGAGAGGTCAAGCTCGCCGTGGTGGAGGGTCGAGGCGTCAAGCAGGACGATGTTCATGCACGTGGATGGATAGATTCTGCGAGAGCCAGCCAGGGAGCAAACTCCGGCGGGATGGGCGCCTCGAACGCGAGGCGCGCGCCGGTGCGCGGGTGGGTCAGGCCCAACTGCCAGGCGTGGAGCATGAGGCGGCCGGGCTGGACCTTCTGGCGGCCCGGCTTGGCGTAGATTGGGTCGCCGAGCAAGGGGGTGGCGATGTGGGCAAGGTGGACGCGGATCTGGTGGGTGCGCCCGGTGTGAAGGTGGCAGAGGACCAGGGTTGAGCCGTTGGACGGGTCGCTGGCGAGCACCTCGTAGTCGGTGATGGCGGGTTTGCCGCCGGGCGGGTTGACGACGGCCATTTTCTGGCGGTTGACCGGGTGGCGGCCGATGTGGGTGAAGATCGTGTCGCTTGGCTTGGCGGGGGCGGCTTGGGTGACCGCGAGGTAGCGCTTTTCCGTCGAGCGGTCGGCGAATTGGGCGACGAGCAACTGGTGGGCGAGGTCGGATTTGGCTGCGACGAGGCAGCCTGAGGTGTCTTTGTCGAGGCGGTGGACGATGCCGGGGCGCTCGATGCCGCCGATGCCGGCAAGGCGGCCGTGGCAGTGGTGGAGGAGGGCGTTGACGAGGGTGCCGTCGGGGTTGCCGGCAGCTGGGTGGACGACCATGCCGTGGGCCTTGTCGACAACGATGAGGTCATCGTCCTCAAACAGGATGCTCAGCGGGAGGTCCTGGGCGGCGGCGACGGCGATGGTGGGCTCCGGGATGTCGATGCGGATGAGGTCGCCGCGGGTGACCGCCTGGCGCGGTTTGGGCTTTGTGCCGTTGAGGAGGATATGGCCGTCCTTGATGAGGGTCTGGATGCGCGAGCGCGACAGCTCGGGGAGCTCCCGGGCGAGGAAGCTGTCGAGGCGGTCGCCCTGCGGATCGTCGACGCGGAGTTGCAAGCTGGAAGGGTTGTGGGGGCCGGGAGGTTTGTCAACGGCGGTGGATTCTTTCTAAATTGAGGAAGTTTGCAGTTTCCCGTGGAATTGGTCGTGGCATAGGCTTCGCTCCATGGCCGACGCGGAAGCTGCTGACATTGCCCATTGCCATTCCTGCGGGAGTGCGATGGACGTGACGGAAGTGGCCCCGTTCAGCAAGGTGGATTGCGCCGGGTGCGGGAAGCAGACGCGGGTGAAGCGAGATTTCGGGCCGTACACGCTGGTGCGGCGGCAGGGGATTGGCGGGATGAGCCTGGTGTTTGTGGCGCACGACAACACGCTGCAGCGCGAGTTGGCGCTCAAGATCCTCAACCAAGACCAGTCGCGCAGTGACAAGCGCATTGCCCAGTTCGAGGAGGAAGCGCGGATCACAGCCTCGATCAGCCACCCGCATGTGGTGAGGGTGTTCACGACGGGCCACTCGTTTGGGCGCTTCTACATTGCCATGGAGCTCGTCGGTGGCGGCCACCTGGAGCAAAAAATCCACGAGCAGGGTGCCATCCCCGAGGCCGATGTGTTGCCTTTTGCCATTGAGATTGCCCAAGGGCTCAGCGCCGCCCATGCCCGCGGGCTGATCCACCGGGACATCAAGCCGGGCAACATCTTGTTCGACGCCGAAGGGCATGCCAAGATCGTCGATTTCGGCTTGGCGCTTGTTACCAAGGGTGGCACCGCCACTGCGGATGAAATCTGGGCCACGCCGTATTACGTGCCGCCGGAAACCATCGATGGGGCCGCGGAGGATTTCCGCTCGGATATCTATGCGCTTGGCGCGACGCTCTACCATGCGTTGGCGGGCAGGCCTTCGTGTGCGGAAGACTCGATGTCGAGCAGCGTGTTGCGCGAGGCCAAGCGGCAGATTCCGCCGATTTCCCAGGTGGCGCCATGGTTGTCCGCGGAGACCTGTGCGGTGGTTGACCGGGCGATGGCCTACTCTCCAAACGACCGGTATTCCTCCTATGATGAGTTGATCGGGGCACTCCATGCGGCGCTCAACCGGGGCGAGATGGGCCAGCCGATCCACAGCGCCGCGCGGGTTAGGCGGCGCACCGCGACCGGGCCGAAGCTCTGGGCCGCGGTGATTGGCTCCGCGGCGGTAGTCATCGGTTTGCTTGCGTGGTTCTTGAGTCGTCCAACCGAGCCACGCCGGGCGACGCCGGTGGTCTCCCAGCCTGCGGCGGTGGCACCGGCGGCAAACGCAAACGCCGACTCGTTGCGGGTCACCGCGGCGCAGGTCGCCGAGCTGTATAGTGCGGCGGGCAAGGCGCTGGCCAAGGGCGATTTTGAGGATGCCGGGAAACGCTTCAGCGGGTTGATGGAAAAACCCGGCGTCATTGAGCCGACAGGCTCATGGGGTGGCTTTGAGGCAATGATTGCCGCCTACCTTGAGGGGGACGCCGGCAAAGCGCGGGGCCGTGCCGCGGCCCTGCTGCAGCACCTCAAGGCGCTGGGCACTCCGCCGGATGTGGCCGAATCCTTCACCGCCACTGCGCGCAGCATCTTGCAGCTGCCTGTCATCCCCGCCTCCAGCCGGCCCACCGGCTCAAGCCCGGCCGCCCTGATGGGACTCTTCGCCTGCGGCCTCAAAAACTGGGAGCAAGGGGCCTTGGATGAGGCGGTGGACTCGTTCCAACGCTTCGCCGATACCACCCTCGGGGTTGATGACCAATGGCTTGCCACCTATCAAGAGTATGCCCGCAGCTACCTAGCAGACTACGCGGTGCTCAAGAAATCCACCCCCGCTGCCACGCCGGAAACACCCGAGGCGTGCAAGAAGTTGGCCGATGATTTGAACGACGTGTTAGGTGCGCTGCAGACCAAGGGCCGGGCGCGGTTCAATGTGAAGTCGTGGCAGCGGGCGGCCGACCAGCACGCGCGCCTGTTGGAGCGGACGGCAGCGGGCAAGGGCTTGCCCGGGACATGGCAGCCAGAGCAGAGTCTCGCCGAGGTGATCGAGGGGGTTCAACCACTGTTCAAGGGCGGAAAGTTTGCCGCCGCGCTTGAGGCCCTCAAGGGCGCCAAGCCCAAGGCCGACGAGACCGCGCAGCACAAGGCATGGCTTTACATTGCCCAAGCCGCCGGCGACTTCCTCCTGTCACTTGAAAAGGCCTGCGCCACCAAGGTGCTTGAGGTGCCCATGAGTGCCAAGGATGGCCGCAAGTTCTCCTACGCCGTGGGCTCCGCGCCCGGCGCCGTGCGCTTGGCCGAAGGCCCCGAGCAGGCCACCATCCCGTGGGTGGAGATGACGCCGGAAAGCCTAACAGCCCTGCACAGTGCCCTGCTGCGCGGCGAGCCAAGCGACGCGGAGAAGTTACGCCGGCACGAGGCGGCGATCGGCTACATGTGGTTGATGGGCGACAAGGGCAAGGCCGGGGCGGCGGCAAGCCGGATAGACGACGCGGGCTTCCGCGAGCGCTGGGCCGCGGCGATGAAGGTTCTCGAGAAGCCGGGCCAATGAGCGGGCGCAGCGGCATGCAGGCGGGGAGCTTAGCGATAGGCGCAAGCGGCCCGGGACGGCGGGCCATAAACACAAACGATTTTCACCAATGAGCTACACCGAAGACGACATCAAGAGCCTCGACTGGCGGGAGCACATCCGGCTGCGCCCGGGGATGTACATTGGCAAGTTAGGTGACGGGTCGGCGCCGGACGACGGGATCTATCTGTTACTCAAGGAGGTCATCGACAACTCGATTGACGAGCACATCATGGGCCACGGGAAAGAGATCCGGGTGGACATTGACGAAGCCGGGCGCGTAGAGGTGCGCGACTTTGGGCGCGGGATTCCGCTGGGGAAGCTCATGGACTGCGCGGCGAAGATCAACACGGGCGCCAAGTACGACAGCGAGGCGTTCAAGAAGTCCGTGGGGCTCAACGGGGTGGGGATCAAGGCGGTCAATGCGCTATCAGGATTTTTCGAGATTCAGGCGTACCGCGACGGGGAAACCAAGGCGATCGAGTTTTCCCGCGGGCTGGTGGTTGACGAGATGAAGGCGCCGCGGCGCGAGGACGCGCCTAACGGGACGCGCCTGGCCTTCGAGGTCGACCAGGAGTTGTTCCCCCCCAAGACGCGCTTCCGGGCGGGCATCGTGGAGAAGATGTGCCGGTACTACGCCTACCTGAACCCCGGGTTCTCTATCATTTTCAACGGCAAGCGCTACCGGTCCAAGGACGGGCTGCTAGATTTGCTGCAGGAGGAGATGACCGAGGAGCCGCTGTATCCGCCGGTGACCTTGAGCGGGCGCGACCTGGACATTGCGTTCACCCACGTGACGAGCCCTGCTGAGGAGTACTACGCATTTGTCAACGGGACGCACACGCGGCAGGGGGGGACCCACCTGGTGGCGTTTCGCGAGGGGATCGTCAAGGTGCTGCGGGACTTTTACAAGAAGCAGTATGACCCTGCGGACATCCGAGCGGGGATCGAGGCGGCGATCTCGATTCGCGTCGAGGAGCCGGTGTTTGAGAGTCAAACGAAGACGAAGCTGGGCAGCACGAATGTTTCGCCCACCGGCGAGACGATCCGGACGTTTGTGGCGAACTTCCTCAAGGAGCACTTGGACAACTACTTGCACAAGAATCCGAAGACCGCCGAGGCGATCCAGAAGCGGATTTTGAGCGCCGAGCGCGAGCGCAAGGACATGAAGGGGATCCAGAAGATCGCCCGTGACCGGGCGCGCCAGGCGAAGGTGCACAACAAGAAGCTGCGGGATTGCCGCGCGCATTTTGACAGCAAGCACAAGCGCGGGGGCGAATCGGTCCTGTTCATCACGGAGGGTGACTCGGCATCCGGATCGATCACCAAGAGCCGCGACGTGGAAACCCAGGCGGTCTTCTCGCTGCGCGGCAAGCCATTGAACACCTATGGCTTGGGAAAGAAGATCGTGTACGAGAACGAGGAGTTTGCGCTGCTTCAGGCGGCCTTGAACATCGAGGAGGGCATTGAAGGGCTGCGTTACAACAAGGTGATCATCGCCACCGATGCGGATGTGGACGGCATGCACATCCGCCTGCTGCTGCTGACGTTTTTCCTCCAGTTCTTCCCTGAGCTGATTCGCGACGGGCACCTGTTTATTCTTCAGACGCCGCTGTTCCGTGTGCGCAACAAGAAGGAGACGCGCTATTGTTACAGCGATGAGGAGCGCCACGCGGCGCTCGCGGCGCTGGGGAAGAATCCGGAGATCACGCGCTTCAAGGGGCTGGGCGAGATTTCGCCCGACGAGTTCAAGTTCATGATCGGCGCGGACATGCGCCTGGAGCCGGTGACCATGGAGGAGGGGCGCGGGCTCAAGGAGATGCTCGCCTTCTACATGGGCAAGAACACTCCCGAGCGCCAAGAGTTCATCGTTGAGAACCTGCGCGAGAACATCGACCGCGCCGAGATTGACGCGGCCTAAAACCTCGCAGGGCCTCAAAACCCCCGCCATCCGAAGGTTGCAGAGAATTTTCTTTTGTTGGGGCTGTGGGTTTCCTTCCCTGTGCGGGCGATGGCGACTATCAACGAGAATTTCTTGAAGCTGAAGGCGGGGTATTTGTTTCCCGAGATTGCGCGGCGGGTGAATGCCTTCACCACCGAGGAGCCGGAAAAAGCCGCGCGCTTGATCCGTTGTGGCATCGGGGACGTGACCGAACCGCTGCCCGCCGCGGTGCGCGAGGCGATGCATGCCGCGATTGACGAGCAGGCCGCGCGCGAGACGTTCAAGGGCTACGGCCCGGAGCAGGGCTATGGATTTCTGCGTGAGGCGATTGTCGAAAACCAGTTCGCGGGCATGGGAATCGACGCGGACGAGGTGTTCATCTCCGACGGCTCAAAGTGCGACACGGGCAACATCCTCGACATCTTTGGCAAGGGTAACCGGATCGCCATCACCGACCCGGTCTACCCAGTCTATGTCGACACCAACGTGATGGCCGGCAACACCGGCGAGGCCGATGCAACCGGCGCGTTCGAGGGCCTCATCTATCTGCCGTGCACCGCCGAGAATGGCTTTGTCCCCGCAATCCCTAACGAGAAGGCGGACCTCATCTACCTGTGCTATCCGAACAATCCAACAGGCGCGACGGCGAGCCGCGAGGAGCTGGAGAAGTGGGTTGCCTACGCCCGGGCTAACAACGCGATCATCCTGTTTGACGCAGCCTACGAGGCATTCATCCGTGATCCGGCGATTCCGCGATCGATCTTTGAAATCGAAGGCGCGCGCGAGTGCGCGATGGAGTTCCGCTCGTTCTCCAAGAACGGCGGCTTCACCGGCATGCGCTGCGCCTACGTGGTCATCCCCAAGACGCTGATGGGTAAGACCAACAGCGGCGAGGAGGTGTCCATCCACCGGCTCTGGTCGCGGCGCCACTCGACGAAGTTCAACGGCGCAAGCTATCCGATCCAGCGCGGCGCGGCGGCGGTCTTCTCTGAGGCGGGCAAGGCGCAGGTCGCAGCCCTCATCGACCACTACATGGGCAACGCGGCGCTGCTGCGGGCGGCCTGCGAGGCGCTCGGGTTGTTAGTCATCGGTGGCCAGAACGCGCCGTACGTTTGGGTGGCCTGCCCGGCGGGCCTGGACAGCTGGGGGATGTTTGACAAGATGCTCAACGAGGCGCAAGTGGTCATCACGCCGGGTGCGGGATTTGGCGCGGCGGGTGAAGGCTACTTCCGGATCTCCGCGTTCAACACGCGGGAGAAGGTCGAGGAGGTCTGCCGCAGGCTGACCAGCCTGCTGTAGGACATAAGTCCTATAAGTCCTACAGAACCTATTAATCAGAACTTGGCCTTACCGGGATGCCATGGGCCGCGAAGTAGGCCTTGGCTTCAGGCACGGTGTGCTGGCCAAAGTGGAAGATGCTCGCGGCGAGGACGGCGTCGGCCTTGCCGGCGCCGAGGACATCGACCATGTGTTGGAGGTTGCCGGCGCCGCCGCTGGCGATGACCGGGATGCCGACCGCGGAGCTAACAGCGGCAGTTAGCTCGATGTCGTAGCCCGCCTGGGTGCCATCGGCGTCCATGCTTGTTAGCAAAATCTCGCCGGCGCCGCGCTGATAGACCTCGCGTGCCCAGGCGAGGACATCGAGGCCAACCGGGGTGCGTCCGCCGTGGGTGTAGACGCCCCATTTTCCCGGGCCCTCGCGCTTGGCATCGATGGCGACGACGATGCACTGGCTGCCGAAGGCCTTGGCGCCCTCGTCGATGAGGCCGGGGTTGGTGACTGCGGCAGTGTTGATGCCGACCTTGTCGGCGCCGGCCAGGAGCATGTCGCGCATGTCGGCCACGGCGCGGATGCCGCCACCGACGGTAAGGGGAATAAAGCATTTTTCCGCCGTGCGGCGCACGACGTCGACCATGGTGGCGCGGCCGTCCGACGAGGCGGTGATATCGAGGAAGACAAGCTCGTCAGCCTGTTGGAGGTTGTAGGCAATCGCGCACTCGACCGGATCGCCGGCATCGCGCAGATCGACAAAGTTAGTTCCCTTGACGACGCGGCCATTGGTGACGTCGAGGCAGGGGATGATGCGCTTGGCAAGCATTGTGGGGCGCCGAAGGTGGCTTTCAGAGGCCCTTGAAGGTGCCGTAGGGCTGGAAGGTGCCGATGGGCGCGGCAACTTGGCGGAACTCCTTGTTGAGGCGGCGGAACTTGTTGATGAAATCCGTCGGGTTGGCCCAGTTGTCCATGGTCTTGGTGACGCTGTCGCGATGCATGCCGATGTTGATATTGTGGCGGATCTCGAAGTGGAGGTGGGCCGGGTACATCCCGCGGTTGGTGCCGATGGTGCCAACCTGTTGGCCGCGCTTGATCTGTGCGCCAAGCTTGGCCATCCGGCGATCGAGGTGGCCGTAGAGCGAGTCGACAAATTTGACCGTCCCGCTGGCTGGGTCGCGGTAGGCGTGGCGGATGATGACGACGTTGCCCCAGCCTGTGGCGACATCGAATGAGAAGACAACGAGGCCATCGGCGCAGGCATAGACAGGAGCGCCGAGATCGGAATCGCCGCCGCGTGAGCCGTTCCAGTCCTCGCCGAAGTGGACCGGTGGCTTAAGCCGTAGGCCGCGGGCCTTGTAATAGCCGTTACCGCTGGGCTTGCCGACGGGTGCGTCAAAGCCGTCGGCCAGGTTGACCAGGATGGAATCCGCGGCATGCGCCGGCACGGCGGCGAGCAAGAAGGCGGCAAAAACCAGCCGGGAAATGAGGCGCAATGGGGAGAGTGTCATCGGCAGGCCTCCATGCAACCCTCTGCGCTGGGTTGGTCGCAAGGCAAAAGGCCGCTAGAAGGCAATTACGCCGCTGAGAACAAGGATCGAGAGGATGACGCCGACGCCGATGCGGTAGTAGCCGAAGATCTCCATGCCGTGGCTCTTGAGGTAGTTAACCATCCATTTCACGGCGATGATGGCGGAAATCATGCCGGCGGCGACGCCAAGGGCGAGGTTGAGCGTGCCGTAGTGGTCGACCATCAAGCGGGCACCGCCAAAAAGGCCATCGTAGGCAGGCAGGCCGTGAACAGGAAAAAGCGCCTTTTTCATGGTGGCTGCGCCCAAGGTGAGCACTCCGAGGAGAAAAGAGAACTCAACCGCAGCGCTCAGTGAGAGGCCGACAAGCACGCCGCCAACGATGGTCATCAGGCTGCGGCTGGTGCCGGGCCACATGGCGATGCACTGGGCAAAGCCAATCAGAAGCGCCATCTTCCAGGTGAGCTCGGCGAGATTGAGGCCTGCGGATTTGGCTCCAAGCTGGCGCCGGCGGCGCGCAACGACGAGGATGGCGATGCCGCCGACGATCCAGGCAAAGATCACCGAGTAGATGTTGAACAGCTTTGCCTCAATCCAATCATTGAGCAGCAAGCCGATGACGGCGGCCGGGATAAAACCGCAGAGCATCGCCATGGCCAGCCGCAGGCCCTCGCGGTCCTTGCCAAGCAAGCCGCGAAACATCTGCACGACCCGCGGGAAATACAAACTCAGCACCGCAAGAATGGCCCCGCCCTGGATGCTGATGGCAAAGGCGTCCGCGGCCGGCTTGTCAACCGGGTCAAGGCCGCTGCCGAGTCCCATAAGATGCTGGGCGACAATAAGGTGTCCTGTTGAGCTGATGGGCAGGTACTCGGTGAGCCCTTCAATGATTCCTAGAATGATGGTTTCCACCGG
>JBILQA010000381.1:0-2834 GCA_044373535.1 Akkermansiaceae bacterium
GCAGCGCTGGCCGGACTTCGTCGTTCCGGAAGATCGGGCGCGGGCGATGGCCGACTTTGCCGCCGCCTGCCAGGACGGCGCGGAGCCCTACGACTCGGAGTTCCGCGCGCTCCGCAGGGATGGCGTTCAACGTTGGTTCCACAGCCGCGGAATCATTGAGCGCCAAGACGGCGCCCCGCGCATCCTCGGCGTCGTCCAAGACATCACCGAGCGCAAGCACGCCGAGGACGCCCTGCGCGAGGCTGACCGCCGCAAGGATGAGTTCCTCGCCATCCTCTCCCATGAGCTGCGCAACCCGTTGGCACCCATCCGCACCGGCGTCCACATGCTCAAGCTCGCCTACGATGCCCCGGCGACCCGCTCGCTTGTCCCCATGCTTGAGCGCCAGGTCGAGCACCTCAGCCGACTCCTCGACGACCTCCTCAACGTCAGCCGCATCATCCGCGGCCAGATCGAATTGCGCAGCGAGCTCATCGACCTTGCCGTGGCCATCCAAATTGCCGTCGAGGCGACCCGCCCGCTTATCGAGTCCCTCGGCCACGTCCTCATCCTCAAGCTGCCCGACTCCCCGGTCATCCTCCATGGCGACCCGGACCGCCTTGCCCAGATGTTTGCCAACCTCCTCAACAACGCCGCCAAATACATGCCCACCGGCGGACACATCGAGCTCAGCGTCAACCGCCTTGGCGACCACGTCGCGGTCCGCGTCAAGGACCGCGGCATCGGCATCCCCGCCACCAGTATCCCCTCGGTCTTTGACATGTTCTTCCAAGTCGCCGCCTCGGACGGCCGCTTCCAAGAGGGCCTTGGCATTGGCCTCTCGCTGGTCAAGCGCCTTGCCGAGCTCCACGGCGGCAGCGTCGCCGCCCACAGCGATGGCCCCGGCCTTGGCAGCGAGTTCCACGTCCACCTGCCGCTCCCTGCCGCGCTCCCCTCCGACCGCCCCGCCCTCGCCGAACCACCCTCGGCAGACTCGCCAATTCCCCGCCGCAAGATCCTCGTCGTCGATGACAACAAGGACGCCGCCTCCTGCCTTGCCCTCCTGCTCAACCTCTCCGGCAACGATGTCCGCGTCGCCAGCGACGGCCAACAGGCACTTGCCACCGCCGCGGACTTCTCACCCCATGTCGTCCTCCTCGACCTCGGCATGCCCACCATGGATGGCTTCGAAGTCTGCCGCCGCCTGCGCCAACTCCCCCACGGCCCGGACATCGCCGTCATCGCCGCCACTGGCTGGGGACAGGCGAGCGACCGCGCAAAATCCCACGCCGCCGGCTTTGACGATCACCTCGTCAAACCCCTCGACCTCAACTCCCTCATGGCCGCTCTCGCCAAACTCCCCAAGCTCAACACCTGACCACCACCGGCACGACCTCTTTTCCCTTGCCGCTGACCCCCATCCGCGCCATATCGGGCCCGCAGGAGAGGTGGCAGAGTGGTCTAATGCAGCGGTCTTGAAAACCGCCGTGGGGCAACCCACCGTGGGTTCGAATCCCACCCTCTCCGCCAATTCCCCCTCCGCTTGTTGTCAAGATGAGCAACTCATGCTCGAGCCAGCTACAGCATGAAGCCTCTCCCCGGGCCTCCAAGGGGACTTAATCTGCGCCAAGTGGGAACCGCCCAAGGGCCCGACGGCCGCGGTTTCTCCCTCCTCGGAGGGACAAAAACATCATTTGTTTCGGAACAAATCAAACTTGGTTTGCCCCGAAACAAACCTGGTTTGCCCCTGAACCAAGTTGTTTGGGTCTGAACTTAGTTTGATTTGGCGCAAACCAAACCTGCATTGGCCCGGAACAAATTTGCGTTACCCCGAAACAAACCCCTGTTTGCCTCAAACAAACTTGCTTTGGTCTGGAACAAGTTTGTTTTGCCGTGGAACAAACCGGGCTTGCCCCGGATCAAGTTTGATTTGCCCCAAAGCAAGTTATGTTAACAAATGATTCTTGGCGGCGGGGGAGTCAAGAGAGTCTCGCGCAAAGCCGCCAAGGCGCAAAGGGGGGACGAGCTGATGTTGTAGTCTATCAGGCAGCCTAGCCTTGCCATCGTATCGAACCCACAAAACCCCCGCCTCCACCAGCCCAGAACCAACCCTAATCCCCCTTTGCGCCTTTGCGACTTTGCGCGAGAACTTCGTCGGTCTGGCGAGTAGGAAAGTCTCGCGCAAAGGCGCAAAGGAGAGACGAGCTGATGTTTTAGTCAATCAGGCAGCCTGGCCTTGCCATCGTATCGAACCCACAAAACCCGCCACTTTCACCATCCCGGGGAAATCTGCGTGAATACACAACGGCCGGTGATTCACCCGACTCAACCATGGTGCGGGATCTGGCGGAAATTCACGCCGATGCTGCTCGACGGGATTGGCGGAAGTCTGTGAACGTCTGTGGATGCGTAGGTTTGCCCGGATCATCGTTTGGATTGGCGTGTCGCTTCTGGGGGTGGCCGCGGTGTTGGTTGCGGCCTTGCAGCGTGGGGAGCCGGTCAATGCGCTGTGGCTGGTGATTGCGGGGGTGTGCACGTTTGCGGTGGCCTTACGGGTACGACACCGCCGGCCGCTTCGGCAGCGTGACCAGTCCGGCAGGCACCTTCAGCTACGCCTATCAGGCCAATAGCATGGGCCTCATCAGCACCGTCACCGGCCCGGCCCACACGGTAACCAACACTTGGGAGTCCACCCGCGACGTCCTGGCCAACAAGCAAAACCAAGTTGGCACGAGCACCGTCTCCGCCTATGGTTACAGCGTGAACGCCCTCGGCCAGCGCAGTGAAGTCTCCAAGACCGGCAGCGCGTTTGCGTCGAACCGCAGCATCGCCTGGGGCTACGACGCCCTCGGCCA
>JBILQA010000382.1:0-2830 GCA_044373535.1 Akkermansiaceae bacterium
ATGACGACAAGGTGGACCCGGTCGGCGCCTGCGTCGGCCTGCGCGGCGCTCGCGTCAAAAACATCGTCCGCGAGCTCAACAACGAGAAGGTCGACATCATCCGCTGGAGCGACGATCCGGTGAAGTTTGTCCAGGAGGCGCTCAAGCCGGCCATCATCCGCTCCACGCGCCTCGACGAGGCGAATAAGATCATCCACGTCACGGTTGACGAGGAAGAGCTTAGCAAGGCGATCGGGCGCCGTGGCCAGAATGCCCGGTTGTCTTCCCGCCTGATGGGCTGGGACGTCCAGGTGCGCAAGGACGAGAGCCAGCACGAACAATTTGTTGCGAAAGTTGCCGACGCGACGACGGTCCTTGCGGAAACGCTTGGAACCACCGTTTCGGTGGCCGACAAGCTGTTCCACCTTGGCGGGATGAACCCCGCGCTGATCCTGGAGATGCCCGCGGAATTCATCACCGAAGCCGTCGGCATCAGCCGGGAGGACGCGGAGAGCATTCTTTCCAAGGCCGCAGTTGCGGAAGGTCGGCCCCCGGTCGAAACTCCCGCCACTGTCGCTCCAGTGGTCGAAGCCGACACCGAGTCTGAGACCCAGGCCGAGTCGGCGGACGCTTCCTGAGCACGCATGGTTTCCCCCCTGAATCAAATTTTACCGAAGAGTAGGAACAACGCCTGATGGCAGAAAAAAGCGATAGTCAGCCTCCAAAGCGCAAGGTCTTGGATCTCATTGATGAGACTCCCAAGCCGTCGCGCCGTGCCCGCCAGCGAACCGAAGCCGAGGCGGTGGAAGCCGTCCCGAAGGCGCGCACCGTGGATGATGCCAAGCGGGAGGCGTTGGACCTTTTTGCCGAGGAAAAACCCAAGGCCAAGCGTCCGGTGCGCACCGCCGGGGCCAAGTCGGTTCTTCCCAGCATCTCCAAGCTCCTTGACGAGAGCAACAAAGCCGACGCGGACATGATCCACGGCGTTGGCCAGGCGGACATTCCCGCCGCGTCCGCCCAGGTCGCCGCGGCTCAGATTCCAGGACCGCCACCGGGCGGTCCACCGGCCGGGGCACCCGCTGCTGACCAGCCCGCACCCGACCCTAAGCTCATCAGCATCAAGCCGCCCATCATCGTCAGCGAACTCGCTGAGCGCATGGGCCTGAAGAGCTTCCAGATCATGGCCGACCTGATCAAGCTCGAGGTTTTCCCCGGGCCGCACCAGGCGATCGATCCCGACATCGCCGCCCAGGTGTGCGAACTCCATGGCTTCACCTTTGAGCGCGAGAAGCGCGAAAAAGGCGGCGGCGTCCACCGCGAGGAGGAGGTCATTGCTGAACCCGAGCCGGAAATCGAAACCCCGGAGGACAAACTCGTCTTCCGCGCTCCGATCATCACTTTCATGGGCCACGTCGACCACGGCAAGACGTCGCTGCTAGATTACCTGCGCAAGAGCAAGGTCACCGCCGGCGAGGCCGGTGGCATCACCCAGCACATCGGCGCCTATCAGGTAGAGCACAACGGCCAGCCGGTCACCTTCATCGACACCCCCGGCCACGCCATCTTCAGCGAGATGCGCGCACGCGGCGCGGACGTCACCGACATTGTCGTGCTCGTCGTGGCCGCCAACGACGGGATCATGCCGCAGACCGAGGAGGCCATCAAGTTGGCCCTCGCGGCTAACAAGACGATCATCGTCGCCATCAACAAGTGCGACCTGCCGACGGCGGATCCAACGCGGGTCAAGACCCAGCTGATGGACAAGGGGCTCAACCCGGTCGACTTCGGTGGCGACATCGAGTGCTTGGAGGTCTCCGCGCTGACCGGCATGGGGATGGACGAGTTGCTGGAGCTGATGGCCCTGCAGGCCGAGGTTCTCGAGCTGCGCGCCAACCCGGGGGCCAACGCCCGTGCGGCGGTCATCGAGGCGAGCATCCAGGCGGGCAAGGGCCCAACTGCCACGGTGATTGTCGAAACCGGCACCCTCAAGGTTGGCCGGCCCTTCATTTGCGGCTCGTCCGCGGGCAAGGTGAAGTCGCTCATCGACGACACCGGCAAGTCCATCACCGAGGCCGGCCCCGGCCGCCCGGTGGAGGTCCTCGGCTTTGCCGAGCTGCCCAATGTTGGCGACGAGCTTGTCGAGATGGAGTCCGACCGCGCCGCCAAGAAACTCTCCGAGGAGCGCCAGATGGACCAGCGCCAGGAACGGTTAGTCTCACCCAACAGGACGCGCATGGAAAACATGCTCTCGTTTGTGGGTGACGCCGGGCGCAAGGCCCAGCTCAACCTGATCCTCAAGTGCGACGTGCAGGGATCGGTGGAAGCCATCAAGAACGCGATTGGTGACATCCAGTCGGACAAGGTGAAGACGAACTTCATCCATGCCGCGGCCGGAGCCATCACCGAGTCCGACATCCAACTGGCGGCCTCCGCCAACGCGGTGGTGCTCGGCTTCAACACCAAGCTCGAAAGCAACGCGGTGCGCGCGGTGAAGTCCGAGGACGTCCAGGTGAAGCTGTTCTCCATCGTCTACGAACTCATCGACCAGGTGCGCGACGCGATGCTTGGCCTGTTGGATCCGGAAGTGCGCGAGAGCATCATCGGCCACGCCGAGGTTAAGGAGATCTTCCGCGTCCTGCGCGGTCGCGCTGCGGGTTGCTACGTCAAGGACGGCAAGATCCGCCGCAAGGCTCACGCCCGCGTCCTGCGCGGCAAGACCCCGGTCTTCGATGGCCGGATGTCCACCTTGCGGCGCTTCCAAGACGAAGTCGACGAAGTCAAAACCGGCGTCGAGTGCGGTATCCGCCTTGGCGACTTCAATGAATACGAGGTTGGCGACGTCATCGAGTGC
>JBILQA010000070.1:0-9605 GCA_044373535.1 Akkermansiaceae bacterium
CGCGCGGCGCCGCCTGGCAGATTCCATTGCTCTGCTTGCCGCGCGCGCGCTTCCTGCTGATGTCCGCCACGCTCGGCGACGCTTCCTTCTTCACCCGCGAGCTCACCCGGCTGACCGGCGCGCCCAGCGTCCTTGTTAGTTCCTCGCAGCGCCCGGTCCCCCTCGAGTTCTCCTATAGCACCACCCAGCTCGAGGAGCGCGTCACCGAGCTTGTCGACGCCCAACAGGCGCCCATCTACCTGGTCCACTTCACCCAGTTGGCCTGCGCTGAAACGGCTAGAAACCTGCTTTCCACCAACTTCTGCAGCAAGGAGGAGAAGGCCCGGATCTCCCTCGCCCTGCAGGATGCCGACTTCCGCAGCCCCTACGGCCGCGAGCTCGCCAAGGTTCTGCGCCACGGCATCGGTATCCACCACGCCGGGCTCCTGCCGAAGTACCGCCTCCTTGTCGAGCGCCTCACCGCCAAGGGCCTCCTCAAGGTCGTCTGCGGCACCGACACCCTTGGCGTCGGCGTCAACGTGCCCATCCGCACCGTCATGCTCACCGGCCTGTGCAAGTTCGACGGCAGCGGGACGAAGATCCTTTCGGTTAGAGACTTCCGCCAGATCTGCGGGCGCGCCGGGCGGCGCGGATTCGACGCGATCGGCTACGTCGTGGCCCAGGCACCCGAACACGTCATCGACAACCTCAAGCTTGAGGCCAAGGCGGCCGGCAATCCGAAGAAGAA
Organism: Akkermansiaceae bacterium; assembly: GCA_044373535.1. GTDB lineage: Bacteria > Verrucomicrobiota > Verrucomicrobiia > Verrucomicrobiales > Akkermansiaceae > JBILQA01. The sequence goes on from JBILQA010000070.1 coordinate 728, forward strand.
GAACTTCGTGAAGAAAAAGCCGCCGGAGAAGGGCTATGTCGCGTGGGACGAGGCCACCCTGCGCAAGCTCATCGACAGCGCCCCGGAGCCGCTCACCTCAAGTTTTGGCGTCACCCTTGGGATGCTGCTCAACGTGCTCACGCGCGAGAACGAGGACGGCTGCCGCGCGCTGCGCGACCTCATTGAGCGCTGCCACGAGCCAGCGGCCAAGAAAAAGGCCCTGCGCCGGCACGCCTTCCGCCTCTTCCGCGGGCTGCTTGCCGCGAAGATCCTCCACGTCGTCCCCCACGCCGAGCGTTCCGGCCCCCGCAAGGTGGTCCCCAACATTGAACTGCCCGACGACTTCTCCATCAACCATGCCCTCGGGCTGTGGCTGTTGGATGCGATCCCACAGCTCGACGCCGGCGCCCCGGACTACGCGCTCAACGTCGTCTCACTCATCGAGGCCATCCTCGAGAACCCCGACATGGTCTTGCGCAAGCAGGTCGACCTCCTGAAAAACGAACTCATGGCCCGCCTCAAGGACGAGGGCGTGGAGTTTGACGAGCGCGTCGCGCGGCTTGACGAGGTCGAGTGGCCCAAGCCCGGGCGCGACTTCATCTACTCCACCTTCAACGAGTTCACCCAGCGCCACGCCTATCTGGCAGACGAGAACATCCGCCCCAAGTCGATCGCCAGGGAAATGATCGAGAACTATCAGTCCTTCGAGGACTACGTGAAGACCTATAAGTTAGAGCGTAGCGAGGCCGTCCTGCTCCGCCACCTTGGCGAGGTCTACAAGGTCCTCGCCCAGACGGTTCCGCCGGCGGCGAAAACCGAGGAGCTGTTGGAGGCAGAGTCGTTCCTTGAACTCATCGTGCGCCACACCGACTCAAGCCTGCTTGACGAGTGGCAGGCCCTGCGCAATCCGACCGCCGCGCGCGCCACCCCCCAAGGTCCCGCGCGCGCGATGGACATTCCCTTCACCGGCGACCGCCCGGCCTTCGTGCGCCAAGTGCGCAATCACCTGCTCACCTTGGTCACCGCCCTGGCGCGCGGCGACGCTGATACCGCCCTTGGCTTGGTCACCACCCACGACTCGGACGGGCGCCCGTGGAGCACCGATCGCCTCGGCGCCGCCCTGCAGCGGTTTTGGGAGGCACGCGGCCCGATCCGCCTGGACCCCGAGGCGCGCAACGCCCGCCATACCCACCTTGCACCGCTGCCACAGTCCCTGCCGTCCCACCTCAGCGTTGAGCAAATGCTCATTGACTCCGATGACCTCAACGACTGGTCGGTGCGTCTAACGCTGGATGTGGAGAAGTCCAACATCCAGCGCTCCCCCGTGTTGGCGCTCGAGGATATCGCCCCGCGACTCTAACGCCACGTCAGACGGCCGCCGGCTCCAGGAACGGATAGTCGGTGTATCCAATTGGGCCGCCGCCGTAGAAGGTCGCCGGGTCGGGCGTGTTGAGCGCCGCGTCGCTGCGCAGCCGCTCCACCAGATCAGGATTGGCAATGGCGGCCACCCCGAAGGCCACCGCGTCGGCCACGCCGCTCTCCAGCGCCGCGCGCGCCGTGGCCGCAGTGAAGCCCTCGTTGGCAATGAACACGCCACCGAACGCCTGCTTGAGCGAGGGCCCAAGCGCAGGTTGCGCGTGCGACTCGCGCGCACAGAGGAAGGCAATCTTGCGCCGCCCCAACTCGCGCGCGACATGGTGGAAGAGTGCCGAGAGGTCCGAGTCACCCATGTCGTGGGCGTCGCCACGCGGCGCCAAGTGCACGCCCACACGGTCCGCCCCCCACACCGAGACGACCGCGTCGGTAACCTCCAGCAACAACCGGCTGCGGTTCTCTATCGATCCGCCATAGGCGTCGCCGCGCTTGTTCGAACCGTCCTGCAGGAATTGATCCAACAAATATCCGTTGGCCCCGTGGATCTCCACCCCATCGAATCCCGCCTGCTTGGCGCGCTGCGCGCCAACCCGGAACTCCTCAACGACCCCGGCAATCTCCTCGAGCGACAGCGCCCGGGGCGTCACAAATGGCTTGTTCGGACGGATCAGGCTGACGTGGCCCGCGGGCGCGACCGCGCTTGGCGCCAGCGGCAGCTCACCGGCCAGATAGACGGGGTCCGAGATGCGGCCAACGTGCCAGAGCTGCAGCAGGATCCGCCCCCCGGCCGCGTGCACCGCCGCGGTCACCTTCGACCAGCCCGCCACCTGCTCGTCCGACCAGATGCCCGGCGTGTCCGGATAGCCGACGCCCATCGGACTGACCGCCGTGGCTTCCGCGATGATGAGCCCAAACGTGCTCCTCTGCCGGTAGTACTCCGCGTTGAGGTCATTAGGCACCCGGCCAGCCCCAGCCCGGCAGCGGGTCAACGGAGCCATGACAATCCTGTTGGGCAATTCCCACGCACCTACCTTGAACGACTCAAACAACCTATCCGACATGCGGGTCAGAATGCCGGGGCCAACCACCACAAGCAAGCACAGGAAGCGCCAGCTGGGCTCACACTTCAGCCAAACAGCTGGGTAATCACCTTGGCCGGCTCCACCCCGGTGAGCTTCTGGTCGAGCCCTTGAAATTTGAAGGTCAACTGCTCGTGGTCAAGCCCCAGGGCATGCAGCAGCGTCGCGTGGAGGTCGCGGATATGAACCGGATTTTCCACCACGTTGTAGGACATCTCATCGGTTTCGCCATAGACTTGGCCGCCGCGGATGCCGCCGCCAGCCATCCAGATTGAGAAACACCGCGGATGGTGGTCGCGGCCGTAGTTGGTCTCCGTGAGCGTCCCTTGGCTGTAGACCGTGCGCCCAAACTCGCCGCCCCAGACGACGAGCGTGTCCTCCAACATCCCGCGCTGCTTCAGGTCCTGGATGAGCCCGTAGCATCCCTGGTCAACATCCTTGCACTGGGACGCGAGGTCGCGCGGCAAGTCGCCGTGCTGGTCCCAGCCGCGGTGGAAGATCTGCACGAAGCGCACCCCGCGCTCCAACAGACGCCGCGACATCAATGCCGAGTTGGCAAACGTGCCGCGCTTCTTGCTGTCCTCGCCATAGAGCGCATAGACCGCCTCGCTTTCCCCGGACAAGTCGGTTAGCTCGGGCACCGACGCCTGCATACGGAAGGCCATCTCATACTGCTGCATGCGGGTCTGAATCTCAGGATCCCCCACGCTCTCGAAGGACTTTTGGTTGAGGCGGTTGAGCCCGTCTAACATGTCCCGCCGGGTCTCCCGCGAGATCCCCGGAGTGTCCTTGAGAAACAGCACCGGGTCGCCCAGCGAGCGCAAGGAGACGCCGGCGTATTTCCCCGGTAGGTAACCCGAGCCCCAGAGGCGCGAGGAAATCGCCTGGACGTTTGCCTGCGGCGAGGAGTGGGTCGCATGCAGCACGACGAAGGATGGCAGATCGAGGTTCATCGAACCGAGCCCGTAGGAGAGCCAAGAACCGAGCGAGGCCTTGCCTGACTGCATCGAACCGGTGCAGACAAGCTGGTTGGCCGGCTCATGGTTGATGGCGTCGGTGTGCATCGATTTGACGATGCACAGGTCGTCGGCCATCTTGCCGTGCCATGGGAGCAGCTCGCTAATCCAGGTGCCCGACTTGCCATGCTGGTTGAACTTGAAGATCGACGGTGCCACCGGAAAGCTTCCTTGGCCGGAGGTCATTCCGGTTAGCCGCTCGCCCTGCTCCTTGAGGTAGTTTTTCAGGTCATCCTTGAAGCGCTTCTTGAGGTCTGGCTTGTAATCAAACAGATCAATCTGCGATGGCGCACCTATCAGTGAGATATAGATCGCGCGCTTGGCCTTGGGAGCGATCTGCGGCAGCGCCTGGTTGAGCGCGGCCAGGCCGTCAGAAGCCGCCATGCCGCGCCCGCCGAGCAAGGATGTCAGCGCCGCCACGCCAAGGCCGGTGCCCGATGCGCGGAAGAACTGCCGGCGGCTAACAGCTGAGTTGAATGCCTCAAGAGGGTTCATGGCTTAACGGGTGACCGTTTCGTCGAGGTTGAAGATCTGGCTTGAAATCAATGTCCAGGCGGCGAGTTCGGCGGGATCGATGCCAGTGGGCACCGGCGATGCGCCGGTGGTGATGAGCTGTTGGGCCTGGCCCGGCTGCTTTTGGTAGGCCGCCAGCGCGCGCTCGAAGGTGTCCCTCACAATTGCCCGCTCGCTGGGATCGAATACCCGGCTCAGCAGCCGCAGGCTGATGAGGTCGAGCCGCGCGTCAAACTCCGTGGCGCTGCGGATGGCCACGGCCGCAAGGGCGCGGAACGCTTCAACAAACTGCGGATCATTGAGCAGCACGAGCGCCTGCAGCGGCGTGTTGGTCCGGTCGCGCCGCACGCAGGCCACCTCGCGCGTCGGCGCGTTGAGGATCTCCATCGAGGGTGGCGCCGCGGTGCGCTTCCAAAACGTGTAGAGCGATCGCCTGTAAAGATTTTCGCCGGAATCCTGGCTGTAGTTGCGCGTGTCCGACTGGCTCATCGCCACGGCCTCCCATATCCCCTCTGGCTGATAGGGCTTCACCGGCGGCCCGCCAACCCGCGGCGCCAGCGAGCCTGAGGCGGCCAGCGCGAAATCCCGGATCGCCTCCGCGTCGAGCCGCAGACGCGGCCCACGTGCCAACAGGATGTTAGCTGGGTCAACCTCAAGCTTGTGCGCGTCGAGGGTGGCGGCTTGGCGATAGGTGGCGGAGGTGACCATCTGTTTGATCATCGCGCGGTAGTTCCATTTTTGGGCGACGAACTCGGAGGCAAGCCAGTCGAGGAGTTCGGGATGGGATGGGCGGGCGCCCGTGATGCCGAAGTCGCCGGTGGTTTCCACGATGCCGGTGCCAAAGAGGTAATACCACGTGCGGTTCATCGTCACCCGCGCCGGCAGTGGGTTGGCCGGATCAACCAGCCAGCGGGCCAGCCCCAGGCGGTTCTTGGGCGCATCGGCCGGCATGGGCGGAAGCACCGCGGGGGTGTCCGCTGTGACCCGCTCGCCCTTGCTCGCATAGGAGCCGCGGATGAGGATGTTGGCAAACGGCTCACTGCCCTTCTTCTCCTCCATCACCAAGGTGGCCGAGCCGCGCCGGCGGATTTCCTCCTGCTCGTTCTTCAAGGCAAATCCCTTCGCGCGCAACCCCGCCGCCGTGCTATCCACCGCCTCGAGGTAATAGCCGAAAAGCGCCTCCTCCTGCGCCGCCGTGCGCTGCGCCGCGGGCGTCGCCAGCAGCGCCTCAAGCACGCTTGATTTCGCCAGTTGTTGGATCTCCCCGGCGCCAAGTGCCCGCCGATAGAAGCGGAAATCCTGCAGCGCCACCGGCCCGTCAAGCTTGGACTCCCCGCCGCTGCGCGCGCCCAACCGCAGCGGGACGCTTGTCTCGATGCTCTTGCCCACCTTGTTAGGCGCGGCGTCCACCTCCTGACGCACCCCGTCGACATAAACATTGATGGCCTTGGCGCTGGGTTGCGACCCGTCGAAGACCACCATCACATGCTGCCACTTGCCCGCCTCGAGCGGCTTCTTTGCCACCACCTTCGAGGCTGCCTTGTCCCAGGTGTCGATCACGTGCGTTCCGGGGCGCCCATCCTGCAGCCACAAGTCCCAGCCACGGAACGACATCGATGGATCCATCCGCGCCACCACCGAGCCGCTCGGGCTTCCCTCGATCCGGACAAACCCGCCGTAGCTCACTTGATCGCCGCGGCCAAACGAGGCGATGTCGCCCAGGTCGATCGCTTGGTCGCTCACAACCACAGCCTTTCCTAACGGTCCATCGATGCGCGGCGGGTTGGCCGGCCACTCCTGGGCTTTGCCGTCCACGCTGCCATGGATCGCGCCGCTCGCCTCGACCAGCGGCAGGTGGACGGCAAGAGCGGGATCGTTGGAGCGCGGCGTGACCACCGGCGTGCCGGCCAGCCATTGCTTGAACTCCGCACGCGCGCTCGCCTGGCGTGCCCTGAGTTGGCCTTCGTTCTCCTTGATCTCAGCTCCGATGGCCATCCAACGGCTCCGGTCCGCCGCCAGCGGCACGTAGGTGACGGGTTTGTGCTCGGCGATGTTGCCGTCCATCGCACTCATCGTGGTATTGCGGAAGAAGGCCGTCAGCGCGTAAAATTCCTTCGTCGAGATCGGGTCAAACTTATGGTCATGGCAGGCCGCGCACCCGGTTGTTAGCCCAAGCCAAACCGCCGAGGTCGTCGCCACTTGGTCAAGCGCATAGAGTGCCTGGTACTCCTCGGCGATTGCCCCGCCCTCGCTGGTTGTCGGCAGGCACCGGTTGAATCCGCTGGCGACCTCCTGGTCGAGCGTCTTGTTGGGAAGCATGTCCCCCGCCATCTGCTCAACGGTGAACTGGTCCCACGGCATGTTTGCCTCAAAGGCGTGGATCACCCAGTCCCGGTACGGCCAGATCGCACGGTAGTTGTCGATGTGGATCCCGTGGGTGTCCGCGTAGCGCGCCGCATCCAACCAGTACCTTGCTAGGTGCTCGGCACTTGCCGTGGTGGCCAACAACCGGTCGGCTTCCGCGGCCACCGCGGCATCGGGCTGCGCCGCGTAGGCCTGCAGGAAGGCGGCGGTCTCGCCCGGCAGCGGCGGCAATCCGGTCAAATCAAACGTCAGGCGGCGGTGGAAGCGGCGCGCCTCCTCGGGTGGGTTCGGCTTGAGGCCGGCCTCAGCCATGCGCGCAAAAACAAAGCGGTCAATCGGATTGGCCGACCATTCGGCGCCCGCCGCGGGCACCTCGGGGCGCTTGACCGCGGCGAAGGCCCAGTGCGGTTCATACACCGCACCCTGCGCAATCCAGCGCTCCAGCACGGCGATCTCGCGCGGCAGCAGCGCCTTGTGGCTCTCAATCGGCGGCATGCGCTGGTCCGCATCCGGGTGGCGGATAAGTTCCACGAGGCGCGAGCCCGCCACATCCCCTTTGGCGATGACCGGCTTGCCCGTGCTCTTGCGCGCAGCGAAGGCGTCCTGCGGACGGTCAAGGCGCAGCGGCTCCTCCTTTGGCTGCCGCGTCGCGGAGTCGGGCCCGTGGCAGTGGTAACAATATTCCGATAGAATCGGTTGGACGTGCTTGTTAAATGAGATCTCCGCGGGCAGGGCAACCGCCAGCGCCGCCGACGCGCCGGCCGCCTCACGGCGAGCACCCTGCGAGCCAGCATCAGGCTGCGCGCGGCAACCGGACAAAACCATCGCCGCGGCTAGGAATACCACGGCCGCAAAAACCTCACGGGGTGTTCGTCTCATGCAATAAGGAAGGGAGCGCGATGGCCCCTAACGTGAACTAGCGGAGGTATCTTTCAACTAGCAATCGTGCTGTTTTGCCTGCTGCCAAAGCTCCTCCATCGCCTCAAGGCTAGCCGTCCCGAGGACCTCGCCGCGGGCGCGCAAAGCGGTTTCGACCGCGGCAAAGCGGCGGGTGAACTTCCCGTTGGTGGCCTCAAGGGCCTCCTCGGGATCGACGCCAAGCTTGCGCGCAAGGTTGACCACGGCGAACAGCAGGTCGCCGATCTCGCCATGGACCTCCTTGCTTGCTTTGCCGCCACTGTGTTCCAGAGCCTCGGTCACCTCCGCGGCCTCCTCGTGGATCTTGGCCAGGACTCCCTCGGTGTCGGGCCAGTCAAAGCCCACCTTGGAGGCCTTCTTCTGCAACTTGGCGGCCCGCAGCATGGCCGGGAGCCCCTTGCCGACGCCGTGCAGGAGCGGCTCTTGCTCTTCGCCGCGCTCGCCGCGTTTGATTTCCTCCCACTGGCTCAGCACCGCCTCAGAGGTCGCCGCCGAGCTAGCCGCAAAGACATGGGGATGCCGGCGCACGAGCTTCTCGGCAATCCCGCGGGCCACGTCGTCAAAGTCAAAGCGACCCGCTTCGGCCGCCAATTCCGCATGGAAGACCACCTGGAGAAGCAAGTCGCCAAGCTCCTCGCGCAGGTGCGGCCAATCGCTGCGGCGAATCGCGTCGACGGTTTCGTAGGTTTCCTCAATGAGGTTGGGCAACAGACTCGCATGGGTTTGCTCGGCATCCCACGGACAGCCGCCCGGCGCCCGGAGCCGGTGCATGATTGCCCGCAGCCGTGCCGTTTGCGCGCCCGGCTCCAACTCACCCGTCATCTCTGCATCCGTCATGATTTGCTTAGCCCATCCGGCCCTCGTCGGCAGCCCGCCGCAGAATCTCCTTCTCCTCCGCGGTTAGGCTGCCAAAGCCCTCGCGGTTGATCTTGTCCAAAATCGCGTCCACCTCGGTCTCGCGCCCCGCCACATACCCCGAGCGCGGACGCAGCTTCGGCTCGCCGCGCCGCCGCGGCCGCGCCCCCGCCGCCGCCACCCGCGCGCCGCGGTCAAGCGCGTCTAACACGCCAGGGAACCTCATCAGCAACCACCCCGCAACCACCCCGCCCAGATGCCCCGCCTCGCCGCCGGCGTTCTCGCCGCGGCTAACGATCTGGTAGACCGCAATGCCGATAAACACGATGGCAAAGGTGCGCATCTTCATCTCGATTGGCGGAAACAACAGCATCACCCGCGCGTCCGGCGCCAACACCGCCGTGGCAATCAAAATCCCGAAGATCCCCGCAGAGGCTCCCACCAGCGGCGTGGCGTCCGTCGTCCCTAACAAGCCAGGCACCCGCGAGAGCAGAACGTAGCCAAGGGCCCCGGCGACGCCGCAGAGCAGGTAGAACGCCGCGAAGCGCCGCCCCCGCCACCAGCTCTCAACAAAGGGGCCGAAGAAATACAGCCCGATCATGTTGAACAACAGGTGGATGAAGTTGGCATGGAGGAACTGGAAGCTAACCAAGCGCCAGAGCTGAAGGCCGTAGAGGCCCTCGCCAAGGGTGAAGCAGCCCCACTGCCAGATGGCCGAGTTGGCCACATTCCCGCCACCGGTCCGGTCAAAAAGGTACT
>JBILQA010000071.1:0-9554 GCA_044373535.1 Akkermansiaceae bacterium
ACACCGCCCGGTTTCCGCTGCCAGTTTGAGCGCATCGGCTATTTCTGCGCTGACAGCCGCGATCACGTCGCAGGCTCGAAGCTGGTTTTCAACCGCACCGTGGCCTTGCGCGACTCGTGGGCGAAGCAGAAGGGCTAAGCGGAGGTCGTCCAGCGTCTCAGGCATGCGTGCGCCGGATGCGCAGCAGGCGCAGGCTGTTGAGGACCACCACCACGGTGGACCCCTCGTGGCCGAGCACCCCGAGGGGCAGCGGCACCAGCGCCGCGATGGCCGAAAGCGCCAGAACCACAACGACACCCAGCGAGATGGCGAGGTTTTGATGGATCACCCGGCGGCAGCGGCGCGACAGGTCAATGGCCTCAATGACCCGCTCAAGTTTGTCTTGGGTCAGGATGACGTCGGCCTGCTCGAGAACCGCATCGGTGCCATGCAGACCCATGCCGATGGAGACATCCGCCGCCGCGAGGCTGGGCGCGTCATTGGTGCCGTCACCCACCATCGCAACGCGCTCACCCGCGTCGCGCCAGGCGCGAATGGCGGCAACCTTGCCCTCCGGGGTCAGGCCCGCGCGCACATCCTCAAGCGCTAGTTCCCGTGCCACGAGCTCCGCCGCCTGCGGACGGTCGCCGGTGAGCATCGTCGCGTGGATGCCGCGCTGGCGCAGCGCGGCCAAGAGGGGCACCGCCTCCGGGCGCATCGCGTCGCGCAGCAGAAGCCGGCCGTGGGTGGCCCCGTCGGAGACCAGCACCTCTGTTAGTCCGGGTTCCGGATCATCTAGCTGCTGCAACCATGTGACGTCGGCAAAGAGCGAGCGTCGCCCGAGGGTGGCGGGTCGCTGGTTGACGGTGCCGGAAACGCCCTTGCCCGGGAGCGAGACGACGTCCGCGGCGCTGGGCGCGTCGGTGCCGAGTGAGCGCAGATAGGCGTCGGCGATGGCCCGTGAGAGCGGGTGGCTCGATTGGCGGGAAAGCGCGGCGGCAAGTGCGAGGACGGCGGCCTGGTCAGCACCGGGCGCGGCCTCGATGCGAACCAGAGCGAGCTTTCCTTGGGTGAGGGTGCCGGTCTTGTCCATGGCGAGGCGGTCGATACCGGCGAGGTTTTCCAAGGCGATGCCGCCGCGGAAAAGAATGCCGCGGCGCGCACCCGCGGCGATGCCGGTGAGGATGGCCGAGGGAATCGAGATGACCAAGGCGCAGGGCGAGCCGACCACCAGCAGCGTCATCGCGCGATAGAATGCCGAGCGCGTGGCCGCCTCGTCGCGGAAGGCCGCCAAGCCGAACCCGAAGTGCCAAACGAGGAACATGATCACTGTGAGGGAGAGCAGTCCAAGGGTGTAGCCGGTGCCGAAGCGGTCGGTGAAGCGCTGCGAGGGGGCCTTGCTGGCCTGGGCGTCGCGGATGAGGCGGATGATACGCGCGTGGGCGCTTTCGTTGGGCAGGCGCAAAACCTCGGCGATGAGTGGACCGTAGGTATTGAGTGTCCCGCCAAACACGGTGTCGCCGGGTTGTTTTTCCACGGCTGCGGCCTCGCCGGTGAGGGAGGATTCATCGGCCGCGGAGTGGCCGGAGAGGACTCGCGCGTCTGCCGGGAAAAGGCGTTCTGGGAGAATGCGGATATGCTCGCCGGGCAGCAAGGTGTCTGCGCCGACGGTGGTTTCAGTTCCATCGGCGGCGACGCGGATAGCGGTCTTGGGCGCCTCGCGCAGCAGGCTGCGGATTTCCCTCTCGGTGCGGGCCTCGGCAAGGGCTTCAAGGGCGTTGCTTAATGAAAACAGAAACAACAGCACGGCGCCCTCCCACCAGGCGCCAATCAGGGCCGCGCCCAGAGCAACGGCGAGCATCAGGAAATGGATGTCCAGGCGCAGCCGCAGCAGCCGCTTGAGGGTGCTCCGGGTGACGTCCCAACCACCTAGCAGGTAAGCCGCGGCGTAGGCGGCATGGGCGGCCACCAGCAACTGAGGAGTCCGCTCAAGGAGGACGCCTGCGACGGTGGCCAGGCCGCATCCCGCGGCAGAGGCCAGCAGCCAACGCCACGAGGTGATCACGGTGGGTGGGCTGGATGGTTGCATCAAGAACAGGGTGAGGCAGATGGCCGGGCTAACAACCCAAAGATTGCAGAAAATCAGGCAAGGGATTTGAGCGCCGCGGGGATATCGGCAAAGTTGCCGTCCACCCAGACGACGTTGTGCCCGGTGGCGGCGAGGAACGAGGCGGCGACGGCGGCGCGCAGACCGCTGCCGCAGTGGACAAATAGCGGCTCGGCGGCGGGCACCTCGGCGAGGCGAGGCGCCAGCCGGGTATGGGCGATGTTGGTCGCGCCGTGGACGTGCCCTGTGGAAAACTCCCCGGCGCTGCGGACGTCGAGCACCGCGGCGTGGGCGGGCAGGTCCTGAGCGGCAATGCGGGCCAGCGAGGTGGTGAGGGCGGGGTTGGCCAGCGCCTCGGCGGCGGCAATCCAATGCTCGCTGCGGTCCAGGCCGATGCGCACAAGCTCGCGCAGCGCAGCGTTGAGCTGCGCCGGGTCGTCGAGCACCAAGAGGATGGGCGCGTCTTCGGGGACATAAGAGCCCGCGGTGTTAGTCAGCCGGCCGCTGGCCAGCGGGGCGTGGAGGGCGCCGCGCAGGTGGCAGCGGGCAAAGGCCTGACGGTCGGCGCGCAGGTCAAGGATGGCGATGTTGGGCTTGGCCAGCGCCGCGGGCAGATTCCCGGCGGCAACGTGGCTCGGCGCAGGGAGGTTTCCGTCGGGAAGCAAAGCGGGCCCGTGCTTGTTGTCGCGCTTCATGCGGGCGAAATAGGGCGGCGGCTCCGGTTGGCCCGCGAGGATGTGGGCGACGAACGCTTCCTCGCCGGTATTGCCGAGTGCCTCGCGCAGCGCGGCGTTGAACTTGCGCTCGTAGCCAAGCACGCTGACCGGAACCGCCCCCAAGCCCTTGCCGCAGGCGCTGCCGGCGCCGTGCGCCGGAAGCACCAGCAGGTCGCCGGGCAGCGCCCCGGTGGCGCGCAGGCTAGCATACAGGCTGCGCGCGCTCGGCTCCATGGCGCCGACCTGCCCCGCGGCGCTTTCCAACAAGTCGGGTCGGCCGACGTCGCCAACAAAGATAAAGTCGCCGCTGAGCAGGGCGAGGGGAGCGTCGGCGCCGGCGCCTTCGTCGGTGACAAGGAAGCTGAGGTGCTCGGGGGTGTGTCCTGGTGTTAGGAGCGCCTGGAAGGCGATGTTGCCGATGTGGAAGGTGTTGCCGTTGCGCAGGGGGCGGGCGAGGGGGTGACCGGCGGCCCACTCAAACTGCCACTCCGGACCGCCCTCGGCGGACAGGTAGGCGAGGGCGCCGTGGCGGGTGAGCATTTCGCGCGCGCCGCTTAGGAAGTCGGCGTGGATGTGGGTATCGGCCACCGCGACGATGCGCAGGTGGTTGGCCGCGGCGATCTCGAGGTAGCGATCAACGTCGCGCTCGGGATCAATGAGGATGGCTTCGCCGGTGCGCTGGCAGCCGATGAGATAGGCATTCTGCGCGAGAGCCGCGTCGGTGATCTGGCGGAGGAACATGGCGTGATGGGGGTGAGGGTTAGGAGAGATTGTTGGGGCGGGCCTGGTTCCATGGCATGCGTGCGAGAAGCAATGCCATGCCACACCAGTCGGTGATGCCCGCAAAGACCAGGCCGGTGCCGACCAAGCCGCTGAGCGCGTAAAACGCCGGGTGCACCATGCGGCCAAGCAACACGCCGGCAAGCACCAGCAACCCGGCGGCGATGCGTACCTGGCGCTCCAGGGAAATAACCCCCTTGCCACGCACCACCGGTAGGCCGGCCTGAACCCATGCGGCCATTCCGCCCTCGAGGACGCTCACGGCGCCGGCACCAGCGGCAGCGAGCTTTTCACGCGCGGCGCGGGCGCGCCGGCCGCTTGCGCAAATCAACACGCACCGCGAGCTTGCCCTCGCCAGCGCGTCTACAACGGTGTCGTCCAGACGCTCAAGGGGGATCGACTGTGCGCCGGCAAGGTGCTCTGCGGCAAACTCCGCGGGCGTGCGCACGTCGACAAGGTTCACGGGCATTCCGCCGGCGATGGCCGCCTGAAGGTGTTCCGGGGTCATGCTCATTGTTTCTTATATGGCTATTTAGTTATGCTTGCAAGGGGAATTCTGGCACACTACGCTCACGGGAATGAAACTTGGGTTTGATGAGCTTGAGCGGGTGGCCGGATTGTTTCGGGCCTTTGCCGAGCCGACGCGTCTGGCGATTCTGCAGGAACTCAAGGGCGGCGAACGGAGTGTCTCGGAGATCGTCGAGTTGCTCACCACAAGCCAGGCGAACGTCTCCAAGCAGCTCAAGCAGTTGTTTGCCGCGGGCGTGGTCACGCGACGCAAGCTCGGCACGCAGGTGCTCTATGCGATTGGCGACCCGATGGTCTTCGACCTGTGCAAGATGGTGTGTGACAAGCTCAACCGCGACACGCTCAGGCCCGCGAAGCTCAAGTTCTAGCCCCTACCATGAGCGATCCAGGCAAAGAGGAATTGCAAGCCGCCTGCCAGCGGGCAGCGGGCTACGTCGAGTTGCGGATGCCGGAGGATGCGCTCGCCGAGCTTGCCGGAGCAGGGGATGCCAGCACGGAGGCCATGCGCCTGCGGGTTGAGGCGCTCTTCCAACTGGAGCGCTGGGCGGAGGCGGCCGTGATCTGCCTGCCGATGCTCCAGCGCGAGACCTGGCAAGTCTCTTGGTGGATTCAGGCCGCCTACGCGCTGCGCCGGTCGCGCTCGCTGGTGGAGGCCGAGGCGGTGTTGCAGGCGGGCCTGCAGCACCACCCGGATGACCTGTTGGTTGCCTATAACCTCGCCTGTTATGCCTGCGTCCAAGGTCGCCACGGCGAGGCGCGTGGGCTGTTGGAGCAAGCGATGCGCGGCAGCCGCGACGAGGTCCTCAGGATGGCGGCGAGGGACTCTGACCTAGCGGCGATCCGCGGGTGGGTGCTAAGCTTGTTAGACCCGGCCGACTAGCGCCGCGCTTTGGGGGTGCGCAGGAAGTGTTGGATCTCCTCGAGGCTGCGGGTGTTGAGGACATCCTTGCGGCGCAGCCAGCCCTTGCGCGCGCAGCGCACGCCGAAGAAGAGGTTTTGGAAGTGGCTCGGGTGGTGGGCGTCGGGATTGATCGAGCAGAGGACGCCCTTGTCGCGCGCGCGATGCCACCAGCGCCAATCCATATCCATGCGCGTGATGGTGGAGTTGAGCTCAATGACGGTGCGGGTGGCCGCGGCGCAGTCGATGATGCGCGCGTGGTCGACTGGATAGGCGTCGCGGCGCAGGAGTAGGCGGCCGGTTAGGTGGCCAAGCATGGTGACGTGCTCGTTCTCCATGGCCTTGATGATGCGCCGGGTCATCTCATCCTCGGAGAGCGAGAACGAGGCGTGGACCGAGGCGATGCAGAAGTCCAGTTGGGCAAGGATCGAGTCATCGAAGTCAAGCGAGCCGTCGCGCAGGATGTCGACTTCGGAGCCGGCAAACAGAGTGATGTCGTCAAGGGTGGCGTCGAGGGCGCGGATTTCTGTTATCTGGTGGAGGAGGCGCTCCTCGTCGAGGCCGCGAGCTTGGAAGGAGGATTTCGAGTGGTCGGAGATGCCGAGGTACTGAAGGCCGTGGTCGCGGGCGGTGGCCACCATCTCGGCGAGCGGTGCGCGGCCGTCTGAGGCGGTGGTGTGGCAGTGGAAGGTGCCGCGCAGGTTTTCCAGCTCGACGAGGCGCGGCAGCGTGCCGGCGTCCGCGGCCTCGATCTCGCCGCGGTTCTCGCGCAACTCGGCGGGAACGAAATCCAGGCCAAGCGCGCGGTAGATGTCCGCTTCGTCGTGGATCGCCGGTGTCGGGTCGGCTGCGCCGGAGTCCGCCAGTGGTGTTAGACCGTACTCGTTGAGGCTGAGTTTCTGTTTGAGGGCGATCTGGCGCAGGGCCACGTTGTGCTCCTTGCTGCCGGTGAAGTACTGGAGGGCGAAGGGGTACTGCGCGTTGCTAACAGCGCGGAGGTCGCACTGCAGGCCATTGGCAAGGCGAACGGACGCCTTGGTCTCGCCGCGGCCAATGATGGAGGTGACGCCGGGGAGCTGGGTGAAAAAGCTGGTTAGCTCCGCGGGCTTGGCGGTGGCGACGAGGAAGTCGAGATCCTGGACGGTCTCCTTGGCGCGGCGGAACGAGCCGGCGACTTCCGTGCGCAGGGTGTCGGGATGGCGGCGCAGGGCGTCGAGGATCTCCGCGACGGTGGTGGCCACCTCGCCCATGAGGAAGCGGTCGGCGAACTGCTGGCGCAGGGCAATGGCCTCGAGGATCTTGGCCGCGGACTTGGCGCCAAAGCCGGGCAGGGCGGCCACCGTGCCAGCCGTGCAGGCCGCCTCAAGGTCGGCCACCGACGCGACGCCAAGCGTCTCGTAGAGTTGTTTGATTTTCTTCGGGCCGAGGCCCTGGAGCTCGAAGAGCTCAAACAAGGTCGCCGGGAACTCCGCGCGCAGGTTCTCATGGAAGGCCAGCGCGCCGGTATTTGCCAGCTCGTGGAGCTTCTCCTGCAGCGCCGCTCCGAGGCCCTTGACGCCCCCGAGCTCGCGGGCCCGGGCCATCGCCAACAAATCGCCGTCGAACTCACGGACAATCTCGGCACCCTGGCGGTACGCGCGGAGCTTGAACGGATTCTCGCCCTTGAGTTCTAACAGCAGGGCGATCTCCTCGAAGATCGCGGCGATGCGTTCGGGGGTGAGGTCCATGGGTGGGTCACATGCCCGGAATGCCGAGGCCGCCGGTGAGTTTTTTCATTTCCGCGGCGCTGGCCTCCTTGCCCTTGGCGATGGCTTCGGTGAGGCCTTTGAGGATGAGGCTTTCGAGGAACTCGACATCCTCCGGGTCGACCACACTGGGATCGATCTTGATGGAAACCACATCGCCCGCGCCGGTGGCCACGACGGTGACCTTGCCGCCGCCGACAGTGGCTTCAAATGATTGGGCGGCGAGCTTTTCCTGCATGGAGGCGGCCTTGGCCTGCATCTCCTGGGCTTGCTTCATGAGTTTGGCGATGTTCATCGGATAGATAGGGGTGTTAGCGCTTGAGGGAGCCTTCGAAAATCTCGAGGGCTTTGTGGATGAGGGGATCGTTGTAGAAGGCGTCGCTGGTGTCGGCCTTGGCGGCGGGCTTGGATGGCTCTGGCGCTGCGGGCGCTGCGGCGGCGGGCGCTGGAGGCGCGGCAAACGGCGCCTCGTCCTCCGCGGGACGGTCGGGCGCGGAGGCGATCAGGTCGTCAAGCCGGCTTGCCGCGGAGGGAGTTTTTTTTTCCACCGGTGCTGGCTCGATCGCCTGGGCGGCGGCGGCGGCCGGTGGCACCGGAGGCGCCACCTCGGCGACGAGAGCCGCGGGAGGCGCCACCTCGGCGGGGGCCGCGACGGGAGCCGGGGCTGGCACCACGGCGGCAGCGGCGGAAGGGGCGGCGGGTGGCAACTGCGCGGGGGCCGCGGGAAGGAAATCCGCGCCGGCGCTGAGGATGCGGATCACGTCGGTTAGGCGCACCTCGCTGAGAGCCTGGACGGACTTGATGATGCCCATCTCGAAGTGCAGGCGCTTGTTAGTGGCCCACTTCATGCGCGCGTCGGTCTCGGCGAAGACGTCGATGGTGGCCAGCAGGCGCTCGGCCGGGTAGTCGGCGGTATCGGCTAACAGGGAG
The DNA here is from genome assembly GCA_044373535.1 of Akkermansiaceae bacterium. Taxonomy (GTDB): domain Bacteria; phylum Verrucomicrobiota; class Verrucomicrobiia; order Verrucomicrobiales; family Akkermansiaceae; genus JBILQA01. Next base: position 7,684 of record JBILQA010000071.1, read on the forward strand.
GCCCACAGTTCGGCGGGAATGCCTTCGCTGCCAGCATTCGGGTCGACCTTGGCGACCAACAGGGTGCGCAGGCAGCCGATGAGCTCGCCAAGCAGCTGGGAGAGGTCCTTGCCGGTTTCCGCCTGGGCTTGGAGGACGCCGAGTGCCGCGGCGGTCTCCTTGCGCAGCAGGTGGCGGCTGAGCGCCGCGACGGTTTCGCGCGACGTGAAGCCGAAGATGTCCAGCACGTTGGTCTCTTGGATCGACTCGCCGCAGAAGGACACGAGCTGGTCGAGCATGGACTGGGCATCGCGCATACCGCCGTCGGCGCCCTTGGCGATGGCCCAGGCCGCGGCGGTGTCGAGCCTGACGTTCTCCTCGCTGGCGATGTGCAGCAGGTGCTTGGCGATCGTCTCGGTGGGAATCGGCCGCAGGTCGAAGCGCTGGCAGCGCGAGATGATGGTCGGCAGGATCTTGTTAGCCTCGGTGGTCGCGAAGATGAACTTCACGTGCGGCGGCGGCTCCTCGAGGGTTTTGAGCAGGGCGTTGAACGCCTGGTTGGAGAGCATGTGGACCTCGTCGATGTAGTAGATCTTGAAGGTGCCGCGTGCCGGGGCGAACTTGACGTTGTCGCGCAGCTCGCGGACTTGGTCGATGCCGTTGTTGGAGGCGCCGTCGATCTCGAGGACGTCAAGCGAGCGGCCCTCGGCGATTTCAATGCAGAGGTCCTCGTCGGGATCGAAGTCGGCGGACGGCCCGCCGGAGCAGTTGAGGGCCTTGGCGAGGATGCGCGCGGTGGACGTCTTGCCGGTGCCGCGCGGCCCGACAAACAGGTAGGCGTGGGCGAGACGCTTCTGCTCAATGGAATTGCGCAGGGTGCGCACGACGTGGTCCTGTCCGAGGACATCGTCAAAGGTGCGGGGGCGGTATTTTCGGGCGAAGACCTGGTAGCTCACGTGCGGGAGTGTAGAGGGCTTGGCGGGTTTGTCAGTTTTGAGTTTGGGGAAAAATCCGCCCGGGGTCTGGCGCTGGGCGGTGGCGGCCGCGGGTGATTCTAAGTGCTCGCCAGAGGCGGAAAGCTTGCCTAGCCTTGGCGGCATGATTGTTGCGGCGCGCGAGCCGATCTGGCTGCTGGACCAAGGAGGACCGCTTGTTTGGGTGCAGGCGGCCCTGGCGTTTTTTGGCGTGGTGATGCTGCTGGAGCGGCTGTTTTTCTTCCACCGGGCGCGCCTGAACGTGGGCGACCTGTTGTTAGGGCTGTCAAACCACGTGAGGCGCAAGGCGTTTGCCGAGGCGCTGCACGAGGCCGGGCGCGTGCCTGGGCCGGTTGGCCGGGTGACCCACGCGATTCTTCTGCGCCACCACCTTGAGCGCGCGGACCTGCGGGCCATCGCACAGGAAGCGGGGCAGTTGGAAGTGCCGCGCATCGAGAAGGGCATCCGTGGGATTCTCGGCGTGGCGCTGCTGGCACCGCTGGCTGGGATGTTGGGCACGGTGCTTGGGTTGCTGGAGACGTTCCAGTTGATGGGCGGCCAGGGAGGTTTTGCGAGCCCCGCGGAGCTTTCCACCGGGGTGTTCCAGGCGCTCATTACCACGGCGGTGGGGCTTACGGTGGCCATCCCGATGTACCTGTTCTATCTTTACCTGCTGGGCCGGGCGCTGCGGCTTGTCCACCGGATCGAGCGCGCGGGCATCGAGATGGTCAACATCATCGCGGACGCGCGTGACGAGCGCGACATCGTGTCGTTCCGCGAGGAAAAGGCGGCGATCGGAACAGGCAAGGCGGGAACAGGCGCCAAGGCATGAAGCTGGTGACGACATTGCCGGAGCGGCTGGGTTTCTTGCACGTGCTGCCGCTGTTTGATGTGTTCGCGCTGCTGCTGATGTTTTTG
>JBILQA010000383.1:0-2812 GCA_044373535.1 Akkermansiaceae bacterium
CCGCACCGTCGCTAACGCTAGGCGCGGAATTTCTGTGGGGTGTCGATTTTGACGATGCGTGAGTTGCCCCAGCCGTCGTGCCTGCGGTGGATGATTTTCATCTCTGCCTCGGTGATGCGGATGACCATGAAGTCGCCGTGGCCGTAGTCCGGGCGGGCGGTGGTGCCGCAGTGGACGGTGAGGATGTCCTTCCACATGATATAGTCCATGCCGTGGGAGTGGCCGTTGAAGATGCCGATGACGTTGTAGTTGGCGATCGCCTGGTGGAAGCGCTCCTTGGCTTCCGGCGTCCACCAGTCCGCCATGCCGCCGAGGACGCCGTAGTGGGTGATGACGACGACGGGCTTGCGCGAGTCGCCGACATGTTTGGCGAGGTCCTTTTTGAGGAAGTCGAGGGACATTTCCGGGTCGTGGTCGGGCTTGCTGACGCCCATGACGTCGTCGGGGCCGTCGCCGGGGAAGAGGTTGGTGTTGACGAAGTGGACGTGGTCCCAGTCCCACGAGTAGTGGAGGCCATTTTCGGAGATTTCCGTGAGGCCCTTGCGCACCTTGTTGCGCTCGCGGATTTTGTTGCGTGGGATGCTCTTGACCGGTGGTCCGTCGTGGTTGCCGATGCCTTCAAAGACCGGGAAGCCGAGGACGCCGTCGGTGCCGTCCATGCCGAAGTCGGCAAGCCACTCGTCCCACTTGTGCTGGGAGGTTTTCGGGTCGTAGCCCTTGTCGAGGAGGTCGCCGGGGGCGATGACGCCGCGGGGCGTGCGGACCACGCCGGGGTCGAACTTTTCCGGGAAGCGTGTGCCGGCGAGTGAGTTGATCTGGTTGACGACGATGTGGTTGATGTCGACGTTGTTTTCGCGGCCGTAGTGCTGGTCGGTGGCGATGATGAAGGTGACGTCGTTTTTCACCGGGGTGTCCACGGTGCGGAAGCTCCAGACCTCACCGGGATCCGCGGGGAGCGAGCCGTTGGTGGACGCCACGCGCCAGTAGTAGTGCTTGCCGTCCTCGAGCGCTTGCTTAAAGGCGAGCCGGCCGGTCTTGCCGTCGAGCTTGGCCAGCGGGGTGGTGGCCGCGGCGACCGCCTCCGCGGTGGCGCCGAAGAAGACGTTCTGGGCGGTGGCGTGCGGGCCGGGAGTCCATTTCAACTCGCTGAGTTGCTTGGTCACGTTGGTGATGGCATGGCGCGGCAGCGGGTCGCTTGCCGGGCCGGTGCTCACTTGGAAGCTCCAAAGTTCCCCCGGGTCCTTTTGGGCGCCGGTCTCCTGGTCAACGCGCCAGACGATCCGGTCGCCGACGGCCACGGGCAGCGGGCCAAACTCGCAGACGCCGGTGGCATCCACGCGGATCTTGTCGGCCGGCTGGGCGGGCGCCTTGGCAAGCTCCCCCTCGCTCTTGGCAATCACCAGGCGCGGGCGCGCGCCGTCCCGGCCAAGCGACCAGCGCAGGCTCACCGCCTCGCCGACGACCACCGCGGCCATCGCCGGGCTCGGGGCAAACGCGGCGAAGCGGCCAATCGAGTTGCGCACCTCGCGCAGGCTCAGCGGGCGCGAGAGCACCTCGAGGCCGCCGATGGCGCCGATGAACGGCTGGTAAAGGCTCTTGTTGTTGGTGTCATAGCCGCTGCCGAGGAACAATGGCTGGCCGGCCGCGGTGCGCAGGGTGATCTTTTTCTCGTTGGACTTCTCGCCGTCGACAAAGATCTGCATGAGCCCATCGTCGCCGCCGGCATAGCTGTAGGCGATGTGGTGCCACTCGCCGTTGCTTGGCTGGCCTTTGGCGTGGCCGAGGCTGGCGCCGCCAAACCCATTGAAGGCCGCCGCGCTGCCCGGGCCGCCGACGTTGTTGTTGAACTCCGCGCACACCTGCGGGCGCGCCCCGAGGGTCATCATCACCGCATGGTGGCTGGTCCGCTGGGTGGCTATCCACAGCATCACGGTGAACGGCTTGTTGCCGGCCAGCAGCTCCGGCAGCGGGAAGCTTGCCTGCAGTGTCCCCTTGCCATCAAAGACCACCGCCTTGCGCCCGGAAACCGTCTCCACCTTCGGCGCCCCCTTCCCTTCCACCGGCGCGTACCCTCCGCCCAGCGACCCGGCATTGCGCCACTCACTCAGCGGACCGTCCGCCAGCGCCGCTCCATCGAGCCAAATCAAGGAGTCCTTCGACTCCCCCGCCGCCCGCAAAACCTGCGGGATCCCCGCCACCGCCACCGCCGCGGCCGCTCCGCTGGCATGCAAAAACGTCCGCCGCGACCACCCGGCTGTGCTCTCCAACTCATCGATCCCCGCAGTTTGTGGCTTTTCCATGGTCCCGCGATTACCTCGACCGCTACTCGGGGGCAATTGGAAACGTGAGAAAATTTTCGCCTTTGTGCGCCGCCGCTCATTTCCGCCGGGTCCCCCGGGCGGATCCCGCGGCCCCTTGGTTTATCTTGCAGGATCAGCCAGTTACCGCAACATACCGGCCACTTTCAATCTCCATCCCCCAACCGACCATGACCCTTTCCATGACCCTTCCCACGATGCTAAAGAACCGCCCGCAGCAACTTGCCCTCGGGCTTTTGGCCATGGGACTGATGAGTGCAGGGGCGCAGACGCCGGTGGATTACGCCGCGCGGGTCGCCTCAGTGGAGCAGCTCAAGGGGCACATCGGCCAGCGCGAGGCGCGGCTTGAGGGCTTGCGGCAGGACCTTCTGGCCCTGGACGCGCGGACGGAGCAGCAGATCGACCAGATCGTCAAGACGCTCAGCGGCTTGAAGGACTCCGCGGACTCCAAGACGCGGGTCGCCAAGGTCAAGGGAGAGGTCACCGAGGCCCTC
>JBILQA010000384.1:0-2803 GCA_044373535.1 Akkermansiaceae bacterium
GAGCCGGGCGAGGACCACCTCGCCGAGTCCGCAGCCGATCAAGTGGTTTGAGATGGCGCGGAAAAACCCGATCGGCTGGGGTGGCAGGCCGTGGCGTCGGCGGGTTCGGCAGTGCAGGGCGTAGAACGATTCCATCGCCGCGTCGCCGCGTTCGATGCTGACGACCAGGTGGCTGCGCTGGCCCTTGCGGATCGCCCGGCGCACCGCGGCGCTGAACCCCTGTTCGAGCACCTCAAGACCCGGCCGCAGATCGAGTTGGTGCGCCTCGTACACCTGCCACGGGCGACATCCATCCGGCGGAACGCTGCAGCCGCGGATCTCGACATGCTTCCATTTGCGCTCGGCAGCCACCTCAAGCACCACGGCGTAGACGGATGCCGCCAACTCGGGGGTATCCCACAGCGGACTGCCAAAATCCGCAAAGGGCACCGAGACGCCACGCCGGCCCGTCAGGCAGCTGCGCACCTCCATGAGCGGCACCAGGGCCACCTCGAGACCGTCCCTCAGGATGCGCAGATAAACTGGCCGGTGGCCGTAGGTCTCAACCAACACCTTCGCCCACGCCGAGCGATGAAATACCGAGTGCTCTCCCCGCACCGCCACCAGCGCGTCCCATGTATCCCCAACCAACGGATCAATAAGATCAATGGCCAACCGCGAGCCGACGGTCTCCGCCACGGGAATCATCTGGAGGGAAATTGCCATGGACTTCTGGTTGCTCCCGAAACCCCTGCCCTGCCGCGGCGCTCACGTCGTCTGCACCCCTACCGCATCGGCCACCGCCTCAACGACCGCCGCGATCTGCCCCTCGCTCAGCTCAGGATAAATTGGCAGTGAAACAAACTCGTCCGCGCAGCGTTCCGCGACGGGAAACGACCCACGGCGCCATCCAAACCCCGCATACGCCTCCTGCAGGTGGACCGGCACCGGGTAGTGGATCGCGCAGCCGATCCCGCTGGCATTCATCCGCCGCATGAACTCCGCGCGCATCCTCACGCGCAGCGCATAAATGTGGTGCACGTGCGCGCGGCGCGCATCACTGGCAGGCAGACCGATCCCCTCAAGCGCCTGCAGCGAGGCACTATAGCGCGCCGCATGCGCCCGCCGGCGCTGGTTGTTGCGTTCCAGCGCGCGCAGTTTCACCTGGAGCACTGCGGCTTGGATGCCGTCCATGCGGCAGTTCCACCCGAGCGTCGCATGGTGGTATTTCCGCACCTGTCCGTGGTCGCGCAGCATCCTCACCTTGTCGGCGATCTTTGAGCTTTGAGTGACGACGATGCCCGCTTCGCCAAATGCGCCAAGGTTCTTCCCGGGGTAAAAGCTAAAGCAGCCCGCATCTCCCAAGCTGCCCGCGCGGCACCCGTCGTACTCGGCGCCATGCGCCTGGGCCGCATCCTCGATCACGGCAAGCCGGCGCCGCCGCGCCACCTCGAGGATCGGTTTCATATCCGCCATCTGGCCAAAAAGGTGCACCGGCAAAATCGCCTTCGTCCGCGGGCTGACCGCCTCCTCAATCCCCGCGGGGTCCATTGTGTACGTCGTTGCATCAATATCCACGAACACCGGCCGCGCACCGGTCCGGCTGATCGCCGCAGCTGTCGCGATGAACGTCATTGGCACCGTGATCACCTCGTCGCCAGGACCGATCCCCAACGCCAGCATCGCAAGCCACAACGCGTCCGTCCCGCTGCCAACCCCCACCGCGTGCTCGACGTGACAAAACTCCGCAAAGCGTTCCTCAAAATCGCTGACAAAGGGTCCGCCGGCAAAGGCCACCGCCTCAATCACCTCGTCAATGGCTCCGCCGAGCTCAGCGCGCAGCGGCAAGTGCTCAGCATGCAAATCGAGAAATGGCACTTTCATAATCGTCAATGAGATGAAATTGGCCGCGCCGGATTTCCCACCACGGTTGCTCCCGCTTCAACATCCTTGGTCACCACGCTGCCGGCACCCACCAGCGCGTTCTCACCAATCGTCACTCCCGCCAAAACCGTCACTCCCGAACCGATCGACGCGCCCTGGCAGACCCGCGTCGCCTCACACAACCATTCGCCATCGCCAAGCATGCCACCGGCGGGCCCCGTCGCCCGCGGCCGGCGGTCATTCACGAAGATCACTCCGTGGCCAATGAAGACCCCGTCCTCAAGCGTCACTCCCTCACAAATAAAGCTGTGGCTTGAAACCTTGCACCGCGCCCCGATCACCGCGCCCTTCTGGACCTCGACGAACGGGCCCACCCGCGTCTCCTCGCCGATCGTGCAGCCGTAAAGGTTGCAGAAGCCGCACAGGCGCACCCCTTGGCCCAAGACCACATCACCCGACACTCGCGACGTAGGATCCATCAAGTCGTCGTTCATCGCCCGCCATCTCCAAAGCCACCATCCGCTCCTCCTGCACTCCCGCATCAAGTGACACCGCCGCCCCATGGTTGCGCAGTGAGCGCGAGCACGCCTCAAGGATGCGCACCACCTCCAACCCGCGCTCCCCGCAACTCAATGGCCGCGTCCCCGAAAAAATGCTCTCAAGAAAATGTTCGCACATCCGCCGCAGCGGCTCGGATTGCGCCATCCTCGGAATATAGCTGTCCCCATAATGGTAGGCGTAGTGAAACTCACCAAAGCTCCCGTAGTGCGGCGGGCGCACCACCCGGACGTCATAGATACGGATCTTCTCAATGGGCGCTATGTCATCATACACCACCATCTTGCGACTCCCCACGATGGTCATCTGGCGCACCTTCCGCGGCTCAAGCCAACTGTTCTGGATCGTCGCAAACTGGCCGCCGGCAAACTCCAACGACATG
>JBILQA010000072.1:0-9498 GCA_044373535.1 Akkermansiaceae bacterium
GAGCGCCGCGCTTTTTTACCACCAGCTGGCGCTGGCGATGGTCTCGTTCTTTCTGCTAGCCCTGCAGGCCGCCCTGCTGAGTCCGGCAAAGATGGGGGTGGTCAAGGAACTGCTGGGGGCACGCAAGCTCGCCTTTGCCAGCGGGATGATGGAGGGGACGGTGATTTTGGCGATTCTAGCAGGGATGATTCTCGGCGGGCTGTGGTTTGACCACGGCCTCGTGGCGACCCAAAGCGGCTGGACTGCAGCGCTCATTCCCGTGGTCTGGTTGTGGGCGGGCGGCCTGATCGCCATCGTCCTGGCCTATCGGATCCAGCCGACCCGGGCGATGTCCAGCGAGCGCTACACGGCGGGGATCGCCATTCGGCATTTCAAGGACCTGCGCGGCGTGTGGCGCGAGAAGAAGCTGCGCCAGGTGGTGCTGGGGGTGGCGTTTTTCTGGGGCTTTGCGGGCTTCATGAGCCTGGTGGTGGTGCAGATTGCCAAGGAGATGAGCCATGGCGGGGGCGAGGGGATGGGGACGCGCAACTCGGGGCTGATGGCCGCGGCAAGTGTCGGGATTGCCCTGGGGAGCATTCTGGCCGGGCGGCTGAGCCGGCGCGGCATCGAGCTTGGGCTTGCGCCGCTTGGAGCCATTGTGATGAGTGCCGCGGTCTTCAGCCTGGCGCTCACCGCACCGGGCAGCTGGGCCCAGTATGCGATGTTGTTGTTAGGAGGTGCCGGCGGGGCGATCTTCCTGGTGCCGCTCAACGCGTGCGTGATGGACTGGCCTGCGGATTCCGAGCGCGGCAAGGTGTTGGCTGTCTCCAACCTGATGAACAACAGCTTTGGTGTGGCCGCGGTGGTCATGCAGTTTGCCATGAGTGCCTCAGGACTCGAGACGCGCTGGCAGTTCTTGATCTTCGGGGCGCTGACGCTCGGGGTGAGCGCGTACGTGGTCAGGAGCCTGCCGGCGAGCTTGGTGCGCCTGGTCGGCCTGGCGGTGGTCAACCGGTTCTATCACATCCGTGCGCTTAGCGCGGAGGGGATGCCGGCGAGCGGCGGGGTTCTGTTAGCGCCGAACCATGTGAGTTTCATGGATGCGTTTTTCCTCTACGCGGCAAGCCCGCGGCCGGTGCGCTTTCTCATCGACCAGGCGTTCTATGAGCGCTGGTGGGCGCGCGGGATGGTGCGGCTGTTTAACAGCGTGCCGATATCAGCGGACAACACCCGCACGGCGATAAACCAGGTGGCCGCCGCGCTGGCCGAGGGACACGTCGTCTGCGTGTTCCCCGAGGGGCGGCTAACAAGGACGGGCTTCATGTGTGAGCTCAAGCGCGGCTATGAGCTCATGGCCAAGAAGGGCGGCGCGGTCATCCTGCCAGCCTACATGGACGGCGTCTGGGGTTCGATCTTCTCGTTTGAGCGCGGACGCTTCATCCGCAAGCGGCCGTACCGGATTCCCTATCGGATCACCGTGGCCTTCGGACCGGTGCTGCGGCCGGGCGAGGCGGATGTGGAGCGCCTGCGCGCCGAGCTGATGTCAGGTTCGGCGGCGACCCTTCTGTCCCGCGGCATTGATGCGGCGCAGGTGCAGCGCCGGGTTTTTGACGGCAGCGAGCCCGAGGGCTTGCGCGCGATGGATGGCGCGCAACGCGAGAGGCTCTGCCTGCACCTGCTGCAGTTAGGCAACGTCAGCGGCTGGCGTCGGCGCGAAACCCTTTGGTTGTGCCCGGATGCGGCGCCCGCGGTGCAGGTGCTCGTCGAGGGATTCGCCCGCGCGTTTGGCGGCCGGGTTGAGCGTGGAACCCCCGGGGCGGGTGAGGGGCGGCGGGATGTGATTGGTGGCGCGGCAATGCGTGAGCGGTTGCACGGCGCCGCGGGAGTGGTGTTTTTTGATTTTGATGCGAGCGGCGGGCCGCAGGACTTCTTGGGTGAGGACTCTGCCCACTGCCCGTGCCTGCTGTTGGGCGGGGTGGTCGTGGCACTCACCACGCCCGAGCCGCCGCCAGCGGAGCACGACCTGGTGGCCCAGCCCGGCGCGCGGCCAGGCAGCGCGGGGCGCTTGCTGCCAGGGTTCACCCTGGCTGCGCAAGGCGAGCGCCAAGTGATTGGCGGGCCGGCCCTCGAGGCGCCGATTGAACTTGCCCAGGGGGCGGTGATGGACGCGGAGGGATTCGTGTTTTTGCGCCAGGCGGGAGATATCGCTGGCGTGGCGCTTGCCAAGGCCACGCGTTCCTGATGGGCTGCGGCCAAGCTCATGACATCGCAATGGTTGGTTTGGTTAGGCAGGGGAGGCATCATCGCAGCGTTGTTTTGCGGCGGTTGCGCCGGGGTCACCAAGCCTAACTACTGGCCGGTGACCACCGCGCCAAGCCAAGCGGCCGAGCGATCGCTCCAAGGAGTGGTGAAGAACGTCGAGCGTATCAGCAGCCTGAGCTATCAGGAGAGGGCCTTGCTGACCTTCGCCGCCAACCCGCAGAACATCCGCGATGCCATTGGCACCAAGGATAGCCACGGTACGCGGGCTTGGCAGGTCATCGAGATCTTCATCGTCGAGCCCGGCCGCCGGGTCTCGGTGCTTGCCGAGGAGGGCCACGACCAGGAGGCGCTGTACTTTAATTACCGGCCCGAGAAGAGGCTGTGGTATCGGGTGAAGGACTTTGCCGGCAACAGCCGCGGGGTGCCGGCGGTGCGGGTGAGCCAATAGTCGCCGCGCGCGAGCGGTTGGTTGCCGCGCGGGAGCGGTTTTGGCTGCCGCCCCGGCGGAGATTGGCATCGATTTCCGCGGTGGGGCTGGCCGGGGGGGCTGGAATTGGCCTGCAAGTTGTTCACAGGCAGGGGTTTTGCGGTTTTGCGGGGGGCCATTGTGGACATTTCGGGAAAGTCCGGAAAAGTTTTGCCTTTTGGCTCCAGCGTTCCCATGTTCCGCCGCATGCATCCGGATGTAGCAAAACTGGTCGAGGTAGGGCGAATCCCACAAGCGGTGGGGGAGCGCCTGTCGCAACTTGCGCCAGGGAGCTTCTGCGAGCACAAGGCATGGGGGATCGGCAAGGTGACCGAGTGGGACTTGCTAGGCGGGAAGGTCACAATCGATTTTGAGAGCCAATCGTCCCAAGTGATGGGCTTGAAGTTCGCGCTGCAGAAGACGGAGCCGATTCTAGCAGGCAACTTCCGGGTCCAGAAAATCGAGCAGGCAGGCGACCTGAAGGACCTGGCGACAGCCGATCCGGTCGAGTTGGTGGTACGCACGCTGGAGAGCCACGGTGGTTCAATGCGTGTTGACGCGCTGGAGCGTGAGCTGGCGACGATGGTGCCGGCCAAGGAGTTCAAGAAATGGTGGGATGCGGCCAAGCGAGCCCTGCGCGAAAGCATGCGCGTGGCGGTGCCAGCCAAGCGCACCGAGCTGATGGTGCTGCGCGATGCGGACCTGAGTCCGGCCGCCGCGCTGGTCAGTGAGTTTGAGGAAGCGCGCGATTTGAAGCTTAAGGTCAAGGCACTTGAGGCGATCATCAACGAGGTGCGGCATTTTGAGGGCGATCCTGACGCGCTGCGCCGCCTGCTCACGAGCATCGACGAGGCGGCCCGCAATGGCCTGCGCCGCAACCTTGGCGGTGCCCTTGAGCTGCTTGTCGTGCGTGACGAGCTCGTCGCGGGTGTCAGGGACCTGCAACTCGACGCGGCCGCCGTGCGCGTCATGGATGTGGTGGCGATGGAGTCCAACCGGATTGCCAAGGAGATGACCGGAATCTCCGCGGCGCGTCAGCGCAGGATCTTCGAGGCCTTCCCGGAAGCCTTCGGCGAGGAGTGGGTCGAGCAGGTATTGAAAGTTTTCGATGAAGTCGGCGCGCGCGGCGTGACCGAGATCGCCAAGCTGCTCCACGAGCGCGAAAAGGCCGAGCCGCTGCAAAACCACGTCAAGGCCTCCCTGACGCGCCGCAGCCTGGGCCCCGACGCCCTGATCTGGCTGGCGCGCGAGCGTCACAGCTTTGCCGCGGAGGTTTTCGGTCCGGAAGTCGGCGCGAGCATCCTTTCCCTGTTGGAGAGCGACCACCTCGACGAGGGACCGCGCAAGACCTCGCGCCTGCAGTCATTGGTGGTGACCGACCGCGAGCTGTTGGTCGACATCGTGCGCACCATGGACAGCAACGAAGCGCGCAACTTCGCGCGGCGTCTGATGGAGTGCCAGGTGTTCGGCGAGCTTGACCGCAAGTCGCTCATGGCCCGCGTGATCAAGGCGCGCCCGGAGACCGGCGACCTTGTCAGCGGCGAGAATTCCCGCAAGCGCGACGAGGCGTTGATTGTCTCCTGGGAGAGCCTGGAGCGCAAGAAGGCCGAGCTTGACGACATCACCCGCAACCGCATCCCACAGAACACCAAGGAGATCGCCGTGGCCCGCTCGTATGGCGACCTGCGCGAGAACTTTGAGTTCAAGGCCGCCAAGCAGATGCAGGCAGTCCTCATGCGGCGCAAGAGCGAGCTTGAGCGCGAGGTCGACAAGGCCCGCGGCACCGACTTCATCGCCGCGGAGACCTCAACGGTTAGCATCGGCACCATCGTCACGCTTGCCGACCAGGCCGGCGTGAAAAGCCAGGTGACCGTCCTTGGTGCCTGGGACAGCGATCCGGAGAAGAACATCGTGGCCTACCTCTCGGAGCTGGGCGCGGCGTTGTTAGGAGCCAAGGTCGGCCAGACCGTGGAAGCGCGCGACCCCGAGACCGAGGCGATGGTGAGCCTGACGGTGAAGTCAATTGTGGCCTACAAGCCGGCCTAACGGGCCTGGGCGAAATCCAACAGACATTCTATGTACGAAACGACCATTGCAGAAATCTTCGGCCGCGAGATCATTGACTCGCGGGGCAATCCAACCATCGAGGTGGATGTCATCCTTGAGGGCGGTGCCCTGGGCCGCGCAGCCGTGCCAAGCGGCGCAAGCACCGGCGAGCACGAGGCGCACGAGCTGCGCGACGGCGACAAGGGGCGCTACCTCGGCCGCGGCGTGCAAAAGGCGGTGGAGAACATCAACGAGCGCCTCGCGCCGATGCTTTGCGGCATGGATGCGACCGAGCAGACGCTGTTGGACCGGACGATGATCGAGATCGACGGGACGAAGAACAAGAAGGACATCGGCGCCAACGCGATCCTTGGAGTTTCGCTCGCGGCGGCGCATGCGGCCTCCAGCCAGCTGGGCCTGCGCCTCTACAAGTATCTCGGCGGCCCTAACGCCAAGGTGCTGCCAATGCCGATGATGAACATCATCAACGGTGGCTCGCACTCGGATGCGCCGATCGACTTCCAGGAATTCATGATCGTGCCGGTCGGTGCTCCAACATTCCGTGAGGCAGTGCGCTACGGCGCGGAGGTTTTCCACTCCCTCAAGAAGGTGCTCCACGACCGTGGGCTCTCGACCGCGGTGGGCGACGAGGGTGGTTTCGCACCGGTGTTGGACAGCGCGGACGACGCGCTGGCGGTCATTTGCCAAGCCATCGAGAAGGCCGGCTACAAGGTGGGCGCGGACATTGCGATTGCCCTGGATGTGGCCTCCTCGGAGTTCTACGACAAGGAGAAGGGCCTGTATGTCTTCAAGAAGTCGGACAAGTCGGAGCGCAGCGCCGCGGACCTCGTGTCCTACTATGCCGAACTGCAGGGGAAATATCCGATCATCTCGATTGAGGATGGCTGCGATGAGAACGACTGGGATGGCTGGAAGAAGCTAACCGACAAGCTGGGTGCAACGACCCAGCTGGTGGGCGACGACTTGTTTGTCACCAACGTTGAGTTCCTGCGCAAGGGCATCGAGAGCGGCACGGCCAACTCGATTTTGGTCAAGGTTAACCAGATCGGCTCGCTCACCGAGACGCTCGACGCCATCGAGCTGGCCAAGGAGAACGGGTACACGGCAGTCATCTCCCACCGCTCGGGTGAAACCGAGGACGCCACCATCGCCGACATCGCCGTGGCCACCAACGCCGGCCAGATCAAGACCGGCTCAATGAGCCGCTCGGACCGGGTGGCCAAGTACAACCAGCTGCTGCGCATCGAGGAAGAACTCGGTGGCGAGGCTGTCTTCGGCGGCAAAATGAAGCGCGGCTAAGCGCTGCGCCAACCTTTAGCGGCCCGGCCTCCTGCATGGGGGGCCGGGCTGTTTTGTTCACGCTGAAAATTGCTTTTGGCGCCCGGCGGAAAATTTGTTAGTCAGTTGCGCTCATGGGGCGGTCAAACAAGCAGGTAGGGCGGGAATTTTCCCGGCTACAGGCGCGCACCGAGAGGATGCGGGCGATGAACCGCGTGGGGATCGTGGCGCTGGTGCTGGCGGCGTGTTCGGCGGTGGTCGTCTCGGCCTTGCCGCAGTGGCGCAAGCTCGGCGAGATGCAGGCCGAGCTGCGGCGATGCCGCGAGCGCGAGGAGCTCGTCATGGAACAGCGCGACGTTCTGGCCATCGAACAGCGCGCGCTGCGCGAGGATCCGGTATTCCTTGAGCTCAGGGCGCGCGACCGCCTTGACTACTATCGCGAGGGCGAGCGGGTCTATCGGATCCAGCGGCAGCGATAGATGCGTCCGATGCACGAGGATATCGAGCGGGTTCTCATCGATGAGGCGGTCATCAGCCGGCGGCTCGACGGGATGGCCGCGGAGGTGTTGGCGGATTTTGGCCATGAGCCGATGGTCGTCGTAGGGATTCTAAAGGGTGCGCTGGTCTTCATGGCGGACTTGCTGCGGAGGATGCCCGTGCCGTTGGAAATCGAGTGCCTCAACGTGGCCAGCTACCACGGCGGCACGGAGAGCAGCGGCACGGTGACGCTTCTGGACCGGGTGCTGCCGCCGGTGGCGGGGCGCAGGGTGCTGGTGCTCGATGACATCCTGGATACCGGCCGGACGCTTGCGGCGGTCTGTGCGGAGCTGCGCGCAGCGGGTGCCGCGGAGGTGCGCACCTGCGTGTTGTTAGCCAAGGACAAGGCGCGCGCCGCGGAGGTGGAGGCAGACTACATTGGCTTCGCCATCGGCGACGAGTTTGTCGTCGGCTATGGGCTCGACTACCAGGGGCTCTATCGGAATTTGCCGTTTGTCGGGGTGCTGCGGCCGGACGCCTGCGCTGGGCGATAGGCTCAGGCGAGCGCGGCGGCCTCGCGCAGGAGCGCCTCGGTGGTGGGCCAGTCGATGCAGGCGTCGGTGATGGACTGGCCGTAGGTGAGGGCGGCGAGCGGCTGGGGGAAGCCTTGTGAGCCGGCCACGAGGTTGCTTTCCAGCATGATGGAGCTGATCAACGAGCCCGGCTCGCGGCGCTGGCGCAGGAGGTCGCGGAACACCGCGGGCATGCGCGCGTGGTCCTTGCCGCAGTTGGCGTGGGAGGCGTCGATCATGACCCTGGCCGGCAGGCCGGCGGCGCGCAGGGTGGCGCCGGCGGCGGCGACGTTGGCGGCGTCATAGTTCGGCCCGCTCGAACCGCCGCGCAGGATGACGTGGCAGGCGGGATTGCCGGTGGTTGAAACCGCCGAGGCGACCCCTTCATGGGAGACGCCAAGGAAGGTCTGCGGCCGCGTGGCGGCCAGGACCGCGTTGACCGCGGCGTCAAGGTCGCCACTGGTGGCATTCTTGAAGCCAACCGGCATCGACAAGCCCGAGGCCATCTGGCGGTGGGTCTGGCTCTCGGTGGTGCGCGCGCCAATGGCCGACCAACAAATCAGGTCGGCGATGAACTGCGGGGTGATCGGGTCTAGCAGTTCGGTGGCGGTCGGCAGGCCAAGGTCGATGACCTCGCGCAGAAAGCCGCGGGCCTGGCGCAGGCCGGCGGGGATGTCGTCGGAGCCGTCGAGGTGGGGGTCCATGATGAGGCCCTTCCAGCCGACGGTCGTGCGCGGCTTCTCGAAGTAGACCCGCATGACGATGAGGAGCTTGTCGCCAAGCTCGGCGGCCAGCTTGGCGAGCCGGCCGGCGTAGTCGAGGCCCGCGCCGGTGTCGTGGATCGAGCAGGGACCAACAATGACTAACAACCGTGGGTCGTTTCCGGCCAGGGTGGCGCTGACGGCGTCGCGGGCGGAGGCGACAAAGGCCGCTTGGGCATCGCTGCGGGGGATTTCCAGCTGCAGGGCGAGCGGGGTGGGCAGGGCGACGTTGCGCAGGATGTGGAGGTCTTCAACGGGGCGGGTCATGGGCGCCGGAGGGTGGCGCAGGATGGCCAGCACCGCCAGCCCGGAGTGCGCGGCAGCCGGCGGCGTCTTTCTTGGGGGAGATTCCGCTTGTCCGCCGGCAAGGGCGGGTCCATGGCTAATGCCCAGCCGGACGCCTTGCATGAACGACCCCCTCGCCCCCGGATTGCTCGCCGAGTTGCTCGCCACGCGCGACTTCGCTGGCATCCGCGCGGTGCTCCAGCGGCTGCCGCCGCCGGACTCCGCGGAGGCGATTGGCGAGTTTGAGGCCGTTGAGCAAGCGGCCTTGTTTCGCCTGCTGCCGCTCAAGCTGGCGACCGCGGTGTTTGAATACCTGCCCGTCGATGCCCAGGAAGCCCTGATCCATGCGATGGGCACCGAGCAACTCGCCGGCATTCTCGATGAGATGTCGCCGGATGACCGTACGGCCTTGTTGGAGGAGTTGCCAACCGCGGTGTGCGCACGGCTTATCGAGTCACTCTCGCCGGCGGAGCGCAAGGTGGCGCTTGGGTTGTTGGATTATCCGGAGGACAGCATCGGGCGTCTGATGACCTCTGAGTATTTGACTCTGAGGGATGAGTGGACGGCGGGGGAGGTCCTCGGGCACATCCGGCGCAACGGGCGCGGGTCTGAGACGCTCAACGTTTTATACGTGGTGGACGGCGCCGGGGTGTTAGTCGACGAGGTGAGGATCCGCGAGGTGCTGCTCTGTCCGTTAGAGACGCGGGTGCGTGATTTGCGCGCGGGGATGTTTGTGTCGCTCAAGGCGGCGGACGACCAGGAGACGGCCGTGGCAATGTTTCGCAAGTATCACCGCACGGTGCTGCCGGTGGTGGACGGCCAGGGCGGCTTGGTGGGGATCGTGACGGTGGATGACATTCTGGATGTGGCCGAGGAGGAGGCGACCGAGGACATCCAGAAGCTCGGGGGATTGGAACGGCTCGATGAGCCGTACATGGAGATCAGCCTGGGTCGGCTGGTGCGCAAGCGAGCCAGCTGGCTGGTGGTGTTGTTCATCGGTGAGATGTTGACGGCCACGGCGATGGGCTACTTCCAGGCGGAAATCGCCAAGGCGGTGGTGTTGGCCCTGTTTGTGCCCTTGATCATTTCCAGCGGCGGCAACAGCGGGTCCCAGGCGGCCACCTTGATCATCCGCGCCATGGCCATCGGTGAGGTTGGCCTGCGGGATTGGTGGAGGGTGATGCGCCGGGAGATCTACTGCGGCCTCATCCTTGGAATGATCCTTGCCGCCATTGGCATCATCCGCATCTCCGCATGGTCGGCATTCTCCAACGCCTATGGCGAGCACTGGCTGCTGGTGGCTCTAACTGTCGGGATCTCGCTAACAAGCGTGGTGCTCTGGGGCAGCGTG
>JBILQA010000385.1:0-2790 GCA_044373535.1 Akkermansiaceae bacterium
GCGGGCGGGCGCGCGGGGGTGGCGCGGCCGCGGAGGCCACGGCGGGCGGCAAGCACCGGCGGGCATGCGAGCCACAGCAGGCTCTTGAGCGACAGCGCGTGCAGGTGGCGGTTGCAGGCCATCAGCGGGTCCGCGGCGATGGCTCGCCGCGCGGCCGATAGACAACCGCGGAAGTCCCCAACACAATAACTCTTGGCCACCAGGTAGCTGTAGAAGTGGCCCGTCGCCCAGCGAAACAGGCAGGCGGGGAGGTCCGGGTTGCGCTGGCGCGCGCGCGCGATGACCATCTGGAACGAGCGCGCCATGCCGCCGGCCCCCGAGCTCATGCAGGTGGCGCTTTGGCGGTAGCCGACCAACTCGCGGCGCACGAGTCCAACATGCCAGTTTTCCGCGATCCGGATCGAAAGGTCCCAGTCCTCGCAGCCTTGGGCGCCGCTCTGCTCGTCGCGCGTCAGGTACATGCCGGCATTGCGCAGGGCCGAGGCGCGGAACAGCGGGACACTCGCGTTGGTCACGATGTTGCGCACAATCATCGCGCGGCGCGCCTCGCCCTCCACCGTGAAGGGAAAGTAGGATCCGAGGTGGGCACCGTCCTCATCGATGCGCCGCGACCAGCAGTAGACGAGCCCCGTGCGCTTGCCGCAGCGCAGCATGCATTGGAGTTGCTCGGCGAGCTTCGTCGGGGCCCAGAGGTCATCGGCATCAAGCGGCGCGATGAACTCCCCGCTGGCGGCGGCAATGCCGGTATTGCGGGCAGCCCCGACCCCGCCGTTCTCGCGCCGCAGCAGCCGCACCCGCGGGTCGCCCACGGCGCACTTGGTGACCACCTCAACGGTGTCGTCCACCGAGCCGTCGTCGACGACGAGGATTTCAATTTCGCGCAGCGTCTGCTGTTGGGCGCAACGGAGTGTTTGTTGGATCCATCGGCTCGCATTGAATGCGGGGATCACCACTGAGATGATAGGTTGATTGTTCACTGGTAAAAAAGTTCACCTCCTCGCTGCCACCGATAGTCAAGCCCTCCAGAACGCCTAACTTCCACTGCCGCGACCGACGGTAGTGGCACCTGAGACGCCGGCCCAACAACGACCCGAACACCCCGGCGGTCAACTTCAACAAGCGCGCTTTGCGTCGGCAGGATGCGGCAAACCGAGCACTCTCCTCGGGTGGCCAAGTTGCAAGCTCGATGCCGCGCGCGATCCCCATTTGGCGTGCGCGCTGGATCACCCACTCGTCGCTGCAGCGGTCGCGCGGGACAAAGTGCCAGACCAGGGCGTTGGGAAGGTAGCGACCAGCGCCGCCGCGGCGCACCAGGCGCTCCTGCATTTCGGTTTCGTCGCCGATGCAGTGGTGCATTCCCGGTCCGCGGCTCACCTGGAAGCCGCCCGCGGCGATGAGATCGCGGGCAAAGGCCCCCCAATTGAAACCCATCGCCTGGCGGATTTCGCACGGTTCGTGGCCCTTGGTCCATCCCTTGGCGGATTCCGGCAGATAGCGGTGGAGCCATTCCGGTGGTGGTTCCTCGAAGTCGACCAAGCAGCGGCCGCCGAGGAAGGTGCCACCGCGTTTGATTTCCGCGACTCCCCGGGCGTACTCGGCAAGCACATGGGCGTCAAAGCGGACGTCGTCGTCGAAAAAAACCAGAAACGCCTTTGGGTAGGCGCGCACGACGTCATTGAGCGCGCGGTTCTTACCAGCGACCGGAACGTGCCGGTAGCTCAGCGGGAACGGCGTAGCGAGGCTGGCAACCAAAGGCTCCGAACTGCGGCTGGGGCCATTTTCCACGACCACAACCTCGGCAAGGTTGTCGGGGATTTGGCACAGCGCGAGCGAGCGCAGGGTTCGATCCAGAAGGCCGACGCGGTCCCGCGTGGCAATGGCAACAACCAGAGGTGGTGATGGCTTCATGAACAATTAGGGAACAAGATCCTTTGGCTGCGCCGGAGGAATCCCCGCTGCGGCTTGCAGCATGCTTTCGAGGCGCGCGACCATGGTGCCCTGGTCAAACCGGCGCACCGCGGTGGCACGCGAGCGGGTGCCCATCTGGACTCTGAGCTCAACGTCGCGGGCAAGCCGCAGCATGCGCTCGGCCATCGCCTGCCAGTCATGTTCGGCAACCAGAAACCCGCTTTCCCCCTCGGCGACTTGATCGCTGATGCCGGCGTGGCGGGTAGCGACCACCGGCAAACCGGCGGCCATCGCCTCGGCAATGGAAACGGGCCACCCCTCCATGTCGCCCGAAGCGGAGGTCACTGAGTGTTGGAGAAAAACCGAGGCACCCGCCAATTCCGCGGCAACCACCTCGCGCGGCTGGCTGCCGAGAAAGACGACCTGTCCGGCGATCCCGAGCGCCTCGGCAGTTGCCCGCGCCTCGTCCAGCAAGGGACCATCACCGATGACCCGCAACTGACACCCGGGCGCCTGCTCAAGGCAACGGGCAAACGCCCGCAGCGTGGCCACCGGCGCCTTCTTGTCCACCAGTCGACCGACGCAGAGAAACCGGCACGGCAAGCGCCTCAGCCCGGTCTGGACACGCCAATCGCCCAGCGGCACCCCACAGGGAATCAACTCAATGCGTTCAGCCCTCGCGCCCAGCGAGAGAAGGATTTCGCGTTGGTACTCGGTAACGATGACCATCGCGGCGAAGCGTGGCAGCGAGTGCCGCAGGCTCCAGTGGTACCATCGATCCGAGAGCGCCCCGGTGATGTCGATGCCATGAAAGTGTACCACCAAGGGAACCCCCATGCTCAGGGCCGTCGGCAATACCCTTAACGCCACGGTGCCAAAGTG
>JBILQA010000386.1:0-2789 GCA_044373535.1 Akkermansiaceae bacterium
GCGAGGCCGACGGCCTGCTCATCGCGGCGGACCGCAACCCTAACACCACCGGCGCCAGCCTGGTGTGGAAGACCGCCGACCCGGCAGCCAACCTAGCCGCCATCCGTGCCGCGGTCGCCTCCGGCGCCATCCGCGCGCTGATTGTCCTTGGCGAGGACCTTCTCAGCGACGCCGGCTTCACCCGCGAGGACCTGCAAAACCCGGAATTCATCCTCCAGACCCACATCCTGGCCAACCCGACCGCCGAACTGGCCACCGTGGTCCTGCCAACCGCCGGGTTCAGCGAAAAGCGCGGCTCGATGGTCAACGTCACCGGCCGCATCCAGCGCCTCAACCGCGCCGTTGAACCTCCGCTCCATGCCCACGACGATTGGGAGGTTCTCCGCGACCTCATCCTTGCCCTGCGCAAGGCCCCCAACGAGACCCACATGATCGAGCAGGTGTTCACCGCCATGGCCGCCGGCGTCTCCGAGTTCAACGGGCTAAGCCTCTCGAAAATCGGCGACCTCGGACGCCAGGTCATCGATACCGGGGTGAAAATCCCCCTCCTCGAAAACGAGCGCGCCCGCAAGGCCTCGGGCCAGATCACCGGCTGATCCCTGGGCCGGCAACTTCCAACCCATAACTCCCAACCTCTCTCCCGTGCTCGAACTCGCCATTATCATCACCAAGATCATCGTGCTCACCTTCGTGGTGGTGCTGCCACTGGTGCCGGTGGCCGTCTACTTCGAGCGCCGCTTTTCGGCGATCATTCAGGACCGCGTCGGTCCTAACCGCGTGGGCATCCCCTTCACCCTGTTTGGCGCCAAGAAGGACTTCAGCTTCTTCGGCCTGATCCAACCCATCGCCGACGGCGTGAAGCTCTTCCTCAAGGAGGACTACACCCCGGACCACGTGCGCAAGGGCTTCTACTGGCTGGCGCCGGCCCTAACAGTTGTTCCGGCCCTCATCACCCTGGCGGTGATTCCGTTTGGCAGCGATGTGACCCTGTTTGGCCACACCATCAAACTCGTCATCGCCGACATCGGCGTTGGCCCGCTTTTCATCTTCGCCATCGCCTCGCTCTCCGTTTACGGCATCACCATTGCCGGTTGGGCCTCCAACTCGAAGTTCCCCTTCATCGGCGGCGTGCGCTCCACCGCGCAGATGATCTCCTACGAGATTGCCCTTGGCCTCTCCATCATCCCGGTGCTCCTCTACTTCGGCGAGCTCAACCTGTCTAACATTGTCCAGTACCAGGCCGACCACGGTTGGCTGCTCCTGCCGGTTTGGGACAACGGCGGCGGCCCGGCAGCCCTGCACAAGGCGCTGATGTGGATCCCGATGTTCATTTCCTTTCTGGTCTTCACCACCTCGATCTTTGCGGAAACCAACCGCATGCCCTTCGACCTTCCCGAGTGCGAGACTGAGCTCGTTGGCGGCTACCACACTGAGTACTCCTCGATGAAGTTCGCCATGTTTTTCATGGGCGAGTATGCCGCCATGGTCGTCGGCTCTGCCCTCATTGTTACCCTCTTCTTCGGCGGCTGGTCGCTTGGCTTCGGCATCGACCAGCACCTGACCGGAACGTGGTTCGGCGGCTTCATCCACCTCGGCGTCTTCCTCGCCAAGGTGATCGCCTTCATTCTCTTCTTCATCCTCGTGCGTTGGACCGTGCCGCGTTTCCGCTACGACCAACTCATGCGCCTTGGTTGGGTGGTCTTCTTTGAAGCCGCCCTCATCAACGTCTTCCTTGCCGCGCTGATCATGGCCGCGCCGCACCTGCCGCTTGCCGGGACCATCGCGGGCTTCGTCGTCCTGGCCATCGCCACGGTTCTCATCATCTGGATCGCCAAGCGCTTCGAGGCACCACGCCCGAAGCAGGCCTAACATCTTTTCCGCTCCCACCACCATGGCCGTCATCAAAGTCCAGCGCCCGAAGCTCTCCTTCGGTGAGAAGATCTACTTCGGCGCCCTCATCAAAGGCTTCTTTCTAACCATGAAGCACGCCGTCGCCTCGCTGCGCGGCAAGGCCCGCGGCGCCCACGACATGGCCTCGTCGGGCCTCGGGGTGACCATGCAGTATCCCGAGCAAAAATGGGATGCCCATCTTCCCGAGTACTACCGCGGCGCACCCGCACTGGTCACCGACGAGCAGGGCCGCGACCGCTGCGTCTCCTGCCAGCTTTGCGAGTTCATCTGCCCGCCCAAGGCGATCCGCATCACCCCGGCGGAAATCCCCTCCAATGATCCATGGGCCAAGGTGGAAAAGCGCCCGCTGGAGTTCGAAATCGACATGATCCGCTGCATCTACTGCGGCATGTGCGAGGAGGTCTGCCCGGAACAGGCCATCTACCTGCGCAAGGACTACGCCATCACCGGCACCTCCCGCAAGGACATGGTCCACGACAAGAAAAAGCTCTACGAGATCGGCGGCGTCCGCGTCGGCCTGGTCAACAAGTGGAATGACCTCAAATAAGACGGTTAGCCTTCCCAAGCTAACAACCAGTACCCCGCTCCCATGCCCGCCGCTCTCTTCTACTTTTTCGCCGCCGTGATGATCGTCGGCGGCATCGCCGTCGTCGCCCTGCGTAACCCGGTCGCCAGCGCCATGGCCATGGTCGCCTCCTTTGTTGGTCTTGCCGCCCTCTTTGTTGGCCTCAACGCCTACTTTGTCGGCATCATCCAGATCCTCGTCTACGCCGGCGCCATCATGGTGCTGTTCATCTTCATCATCATGCTGCTTGACCTGCAGACTGAGACCAACCTGAAGCTCAAGGCCCTGCCGGCCATCGGCGGACTCTTCATCG
>JBILQA010000387.1:0-2746 GCA_044373535.1 Akkermansiaceae bacterium
TGTTTTTAGGATCCGCCATTTCCGCTCCGGCTCACCATCCGGCAACCAGCGCCCGCCGTGCAAGGTCGGAATTTAAAAGCTCAGGATGGCTCACTGGACTTAAGCAGCGGGAAAAGCGCAAGAAGCGCCAACCTCGCGCGAGCCGCTGGGGTTGTTTCAGGGCTCATCCTGCTGGGCACGGCGGGGGAGAGGACGCGCGGAGCCGCAGGCCAGCGGTTTCTCCCCCTCCGGGCGGCCACCGCGGCGGATTTTTGGGTTTGCGCCTCCCCCAATCCCGCTAGAACTGGGCCAGCCCTATGTCTTCCTCCCGCGATTCCATCCTGGCAAAAATCGCCGCGGCCACCGCCACGGTCAACTCACCCGCCGCCCTGCCGGACTACCAGGACGAGGCGCTCCACGCCCAGGCGCGCCTTGGCGCTGGCAGCCTGGCGGAGGTTTTCGCCCGCAACTTCCGCGCGGTTAGCGGCAAGCCCATGGAAACCGTGGCCTCACTCGCGGACTTCCTAATTGGCGGCGGGTTTCTCCGCGGCTACTGCGACCCCACCCTGCTAGAGAGTGTTGGAAAATCCCTTGCCGCGGCGGGTCTCACCGTGGAGACCACCTTTGAGCGCAGCCGTTACGACGACTACCAGTTTGGCATCACCCGCGCCAGCGGCGCGATCGCTGAGAGCGGCTCGCTCATCATTGACGACCTGCGCACCTCCGACCGCCTCGCCGCCCTCTCCCCATGGGTCCACATCGCCGTCCTCAACAAAGAGGAAATCCTCCGCACCATCCCCGAAGCCATCGCGCGCTTCGGCGACGCCCCCAACATCACCTGGATCACCGGCCCGTCAAAAACCGCCGACGTCGAGGGCATCCTCATCGAGGGCGTCCACGGACCCGGCGAGCAGATTGCCCTGCTGGTCTAACCCCCGATAGGCTGCCCGCTCTGGCGCGCGGCCTTGATGGTGTTTTTCATGAGCATGGCGATGGTCATCGGGCCAACGCCGCCGGGCACGGGCGTGATCGCCCGACAGTGCGGGGCGACCTCGGCGAAGGCCACGTCGCCTGTTAGCCGGAAGCCGCTCTTCTTGCTGGCGTCCGGCACGCGGTTGACGCCAACGTCGATGACCACGGCGCCGGGTTTGACAAAATCCGCGGTGACAAACTCCGGCTTGCCGATGGCGGCGATGAGGATGTCGGCGCGGCGGCAGACGGCGGCCAAGTCGCGGGTGCGCGAGTGGGCCACGGTGACCGTGGCGTTGCCGCCCTTGTTCATAAGCAGGAGCGCCATCGGCTTGCCCACGATCATGCTGCGCCCGATGACGACGGCTTCCGCTCCCGCCGTCTCGATCCCCGACTCGCGCAGCAGGCGCATGCAGCCCGCCGGCGTGCACGGCACAAAGCCCGTCTCGTCATCCAGCGCCAAGAGCGCCACGTTCTGTGGATGGAAGCCGTCCACGTCCTTGCGCGGGTCAATCTCTAGCAGCACCGCGTGCTCGTCGATGTGCGGCGGCGGCGGTGACTGGACCAGAATGCCGTGGATTTGCGGATCGGCGTTGAGCGTTCTAACAACCTCCAGCAGCTCCTGCTGGGTCGTCTCGCGCGGCATCTCGATCTTGCGCGACAGCAGGCCAAGCTCGCCGCAGGTGCGCACCTTGGAGGCCACATACACGTGGGACGCCGGGTCATCGCCAACCAGCACAACTGCCAGGCCCGGACGGATGCCCGCGGCCACCAGCTCGGCCACCTCAATGCGGCACTCGTCCAGGACCTTGGCTGCGACGGCTTTGCCGTCAATGATTTGAAATTCGCTCATGACTTCTTTCTGCGTGGAGTGGCTGGGATGTGGAGGTCGTCGGTGGCCGCGCGCATGCGTTCTTCAAGCCGCGCGCGCAAGGTCTCGAAAGCATCATCGGCAAGATCCGGCGGCACCGCAAGCGCCTCATCGAAGGTAACCGTGATGCGGCTGAATGGCCGCGGAATGACCATCCGATCCCAGCTCCTCAACCGCCAACAGCTTGAGAAACCCACGTGGATCGGCACAATCGGTGCCCCGCTTGCCTGCGCGAGCTTGACGATTCCGCCCTGCAGCTCGTAGCGCGGGCCGCGCGGGCCGTCGGGTGTTAGACAGGCGTCGCTGCCGCCGAGGATCGCCCGGCGCAGCGCGACGAGCGCGGCTGCCCCGCGGCGCGAGCTCGACCCGCGCACCGTGCCGATGCCGAAAACCCCAACAGCCGCGGTGAGGGCGGCCCCGTCGTGGCTGGCGCTCGTCAGGGCAACCGCCCGGCGGTGGCGGCAGGCCCAGCGCCATACGGGCGGGACGGCAAAGATGCGGTTGTGCCAGAGCGCGTAAATCGTCGCGTGGGGCATCTCGCCCGGGCGGCCGAGGCCGCAGCGGTCAACGACGGTGACGCGCAAGGTCAGGCCGATGAGGCGCATGGACCAGCCGGCTAGCCACCCAAGCAGGGCCATTTTGGCGCCGCCACGGATCTGATTGTTATTCGCGCCGCTCATGCTGCGGCCCCAGAGGAAACCGCACGGGCACGGCGTGTCGACCAATTAGTCACTTGCACCGGCCAGCTCGCCGCGCGGATTGACTTCCCCGCAGGCGCACCGGAGATTGCCGGAATGAACGACTTCGAAGGGAAAATGCGTGACGCTCTGGCGGATCCGCAAAACCAGGGCGAAATGACCGATGCCGACGCGGTCGGCACCATGGGCTCTGCGGACTGCGGCGACATGTTGCGCCTGTGGCTGAAAT
>JBILQA010000388.1:0-2745 GCA_044373535.1 Akkermansiaceae bacterium
GCGCGTCAACGAGGCCGAGGGGGATGTCGCAGCCTTTGAGGCGTTGTTAGTCGAGTACACCCGCGCGCCGGCGATCACGCGTCAGCGGATCTATCTGGAAACCATGGCGAAGATCATGCCCAACATCGGCAAGACCGTCATCCTCGATGAGGAAACCCGTGGCATGTTGCCGCACCTGAACTTGAACGACGCACCGGATGCCTCCGGCGGAAAACCATGAGCAGCTATATTTTTTCGCGCGTCGGCGCGGTTGTCGCGCTGATTCTGGCCATCATTGGCTGGAACAGCTTCTACACGGTTCGGCCGACCGAGCAGGTGATTCTCACTGAGTTTGGCGAGCCGCAGGGCCAGCCGATCAGCGAGGCGGGCCTGCATTTCAAGACGCCCTTCATCGAGGTGGCTAACCGGATTCCGAAGAACATCCTGCCGTGGGACGGCGCGCCCAACGAGATGCCCACCAAGGACAAGCTCTACATCGAGGTGAACACCTTCGCGCGCTGGCGGGTGACCAATCCGCTCGAGTATTTCCGCCGCTTGCGCGACGAGCGCAGCGCGCTGTCACGCCTTGAGGACATCCTCGGCAGCGAGACGCGCAACGCGGTGGCCAAGCATGACCTCATCGAGATGGTGCGCACCGACAAGAGCCGGATTCCGCTCAAGGACGAGGCGCTTGAGGAGATGACCAGCGGTGCGTCGGGGAACATCGGCAAGCTCAGCCCGATCCGCAAGGGACGCGTCGCCATCGAGGCGGAGATCCACGCCGCGGCGCGGGCCAAGCTCGCGGAGTTTGGCATCGAGTTGCTCGACGTGCGCTTTAAGCGGATCAACTACAACCCGAGCGTGGTGGAGAAGATCTACGAGCGGATGATCTCCGAGCGCCAGCAGATCGCCTCGAAGTTCCGCTCGGAAGGGGAAGGGGCCGCCGCCCGGATCCGCGGCGACAAGGAGCGCGATCTTAACCAGATCAACTCGGAAGCCTACCGCAAGGTGCAGATCACCCGCGGCACGGCCGATGCGAAGGCCTCCGAGATCTACGCGCGCGCCTACGGGCAACGCAATGAGGCGGCCGAGTTCTATGAGTTCACCAAGTCGATGGAGATGTATGAGTCGATCCTGAGTCGGCGCACGACTTTGGTGCTCTCCACGCAGAGCGACCTGTTCAAGTTCCTCAAGCGCTCAAGCGGTGCGCCAGGCGAGTTGGCCGCGCCGCTCGCACCCGAGGCGGTTCCTGAGCCGGTCAGGTGAGAGGGGGCGCGGGGGGAGTGAGGAGATGGATCGGTCGGACCGGACCGATCGGGCGGATCCTATGTGCGGCTTCAGGGGATTTTGACTTCCAAGGCTGAGCCGTCCCAGGGGAGGATTCTGGGCGCGGAGCCGGGGAGCTCGATCGCCAGTTGGCGCGGCCAGTCGGGGTGGTAGGCGGAGTCGGCGGGCGTAAGGGTGAGCGTGCGGGTGGCGTCCGACCAGGAGATGCGCGTGGAGCGGCTAGCGCCTTTTAGGTGAGCAAGCGAGCGGCCGTCGTCCTGATAGAGGGTGAACTGCGCGTCGCGGCCCGGATAGACGCGCAGGGTCAGCGGGGCGCTCGACTTCTCGCCGGTGGACTGGCGGACCGGGTCTAACGGCAGGATGGTGCCGGCGCGGACATAGAGCGGCAGGGTGGCGAGGTCGGCCGGGCGGGTGAGCTCGGCTCCTCCAGCAACCTTTTTGTTTGTCCAGAAGTCGACCCACTCGCCCGCGGGCAGATAGAGGGTGCGGGTGGTCGCGCCTTTGGTGGTGACGGGGGCGACGAGGAGGTTTTCGCCCCAGAGGAACTCGTCATCGCGGGCGACGGCAAGCGGGTCGCCCGGGTGGTGGAGCCAGAGGGCGCGCATCATCGGCAGACCGCGCTCGCTGGCCTCGCGGGCAAGCGCGTAGTTGTAGCTGAGGAGCTGGTAGCGCAGCTCGAGGTACTTTTTGCAGATCGGCTCGATGCCGGGGTTGTGGGTGTCCTCGATGGCGGCCACGCCGGTGACGAAGTTGTCCGTCTCCAGCGGCCCGAGCGTGCCGGTGTTCCAGCCCCATGGGAGGCGCAGCTGCCAACTCCGGCCGTGCGAGCGAAACGACGGGGTGAAGCAGGAAAACTCAAACCAGCGGACGTACAGCTCGCTTGTTAGCTCGGCCGACGGGATGAACCCGCCGGTGTCGCTGCCCCAGAAGGGTGTTAGGCTAACCGAGTGGTTGAGGCCAACATGGACCTGGGTGCGCAGCGTCTCCCAAGTGCTGTCCGGGTCGCCCGACCACAGCCAGCCGCCGAACTTCTGCACGCCCATGTAGCCGGTGCGGTGGAGCGACCACGGGCGTTCGTTAGGCCGCTCGCTGCGTGGGCCGAGGTCGTAGAGGCGGTGGCGGGCGACGCGGGCCGTGAGGGAGAGCGGGTCGCCGTCGTCGGGCCACCAGGCGTCGGCACCCAACGAGAAGGCGGTGACATGTTGGGCCCAGAGGGCGCCGATGGAGTGGGGGTCGGTGGAATCGGCCGCGAGTGTTAGGCCGTGGAGTTCCTTGGGCGGGTTGTTGATGTGGAGGACCACCTTGAACCCAAGGGAGTGCATGAGGTCCAACATTTCCTTCGGCTTGTTGAAGGTGGCGGGGTTGAAGGCAAGCGAGCCGTGGTCGAGGTTCCAGCCGGCCGGGCAGTAGCCGGTGCCGAGGTAGATGAGTGCATCGCAGGGGAGGCGCTTTTCGCGGAAGGTATTGGCGATGGAGAGG
>JBILQA010000339.1:0-3303 GCA_044373535.1 Akkermansiaceae bacterium
CGGCGCCGCGCTGCTGTTAGGCGCGTATTGTTTCACCCTTCCCAACACGCCGCCGCCAAGCGCGGGCGCGCCGGTGAACCTGCGCGCGCTGCTGATGCTGGACGCCTTCAAGCTGTTAGCGCGGCCTGCCTTCCTGGTGTTCATCATCTGCTCGACGCTCATCTGCATTCCGCTGGCCTACTACTATGCCAACACGTCGGGGTTTTTGGCCAACATGGGATTCAAGGAACCGGTCTCGGCGATGACCCTCGGGCAGATGTCCGAGCTGTTCTTCATGCTGCTCATTCCGTTTTTTTTCCGGCGGTTGGGGGTGAAGTGGATGATTCTGATAGGGATGGCCGGCTGGACGCTGCGCTATCTTTTGTTTGCTCTGGCGGCGCCCGACCAGGTGGCGTGGATGTTGTTTGCCGGGGTGGCGCTGCACGGGATCTGCTATGACTTTTTCTTTGTGACCGGCTTCATGTTCACCGACCGCACCGCGCCCAAGGAGATCCGCGGCCAGGCGCAGAGCCTGCTGGTGTTCTTCACCCAGGGGGTCGGGATGTTCATTGGGTTCAAGATCGCCGCTTACAACATGGCGCCGGTGAAGCCCGCCGCCGACGCGCTCAGCGCCGCCATCAGCGCGCAACAGCCCGGCCACGTGGCTGGCTTTGCCGAACAGTTGGGACAGATGTTCGCCGTCGGACTGCCGCGCGGCGTGGACCCGAACGTGCTCACAACAGCCGCGGCGCTCTGGCAGTCCCACTGGCTGCTGCCCGCGGGGATGGCTGCGGCGGTGGGCGTGGTTTTTCTTTTTGCTTTTCGGGTTGGGAAGGAGGGTTGACCGGGTTGACCGGGTTGGCGTGGGTGGGTTAGAAGTTGTTGGATGAGTGGTTCCAACAACGTGGTGCGGGTCTTGTGTGTGGGTGCGGGGCACATGGGGCGGCCGCATGCGCTGGCCTATCAGGCGCTGGCGGGCGTTGAGGTGTGCGGGGTGGTGACGCGTTCGGCGGAAAGCCGCGCGGGGCTGGTGGCTGAGCTGGGTGGGGCGGTGGCGGGGTTTGACGATTTCCATCAGGCGCTGGAGGCGACCCGCCCCGACGCGGTGTGCATCTCGACCTATCCGGACAGCCATGCGGAGTTTGCCGGCGCGGCACTGGCAGCCGGGTGCCACGTGTTCATTGAGAAGCCGCTGGCCGAGTCGGTGGCCGACGCGCAGCGTTTGGTTGAGCTGGCCGCGGCCTCGCGGCGCAAGCTGGTGGTTGGCTACATATTGCGCCACCACCCGAGCTGGGAGAAGTTCATTGGGATTGCCCGCACGCTGGGCAAGCCGCTGGTGATGCGCATGAACCTCAACCAGCAGTCGTCCGGCGCTAACTGGGGAGTCCATCAGAAGCTGCTAGCCTCGGTGTCCCCGGTGGTCGACTGCGGCGTCCACTACGTGGACGTGATGTGCCAGATGACGCGGGCCAGGCCGCTGCGGGTTTCGGGCATTGGCGCGCGCCTCAGCGAGGACCTGCCCGCGGGCCAGTTCAACTACGGCCAATTGCAGGTGACGTTCGACGACGGCTCGGTCGGCTGGTACGAGGCCGGCTGGGGCCCGATGATGAGCGAGGTGGCGTTTTTCGTGAAGGATGTCGTCGGCCCTAACGGGTCTGTTTCCATTGTGGCGGAGGCCGCCAGCGCCGCGGGCCAGAGTGCCAACATCGACGCCCACACCGCGACCCAGTCGCTGCGCGTGCACCACGCGGCCCTGAGCGCGGACGGGTCCTTTGCGCGCGCCGACGAGCTCATTGAGCTGGTTGCCGAGCCGGACCACAACGCGCTGTGCCTGCGCGAGCAGGAGTATTTCCTGCGGGCCATCCGGGAGGACCTTGACCTCACCGAGCACCTCCAGGACGCGGTCTCCTCGCTGCGCATCGTCCTGGCCGCGGACGAGAGTTTCCGCACCGGCAGGACGGTGGAGCTGTGAGGTTGGTTGAGGATGAGCTATAGGACCCATAGGACCCATAGGACCCATAGGTGAGCCTGCGCTAAAACAGCTCCCTGACGGCTTTGCCCTTGCCGTCGAGGGTGGCGTAGAAGGGGCGCTTTTCGATTTCAAACGAGGTGGCGGGGCTGATGCCCATGGCGGTGAAGAGGGTGGCGTGGAGGTCGCTGATCGAGACGGGGTCCTTGATGGCAATGAGCGGGCGCTCGTCGGCGGTGGCGCCGTGGATGTGGCCCTTCTTGATGCCGCCGCCAAACATCACCACCGAGCTGCCGCCGGTGAAGTGGCGGTGCAGCCCGTAGTGCTTGGGCTCCTCGAGGGTCGCTGAGACCGCGCGCGACTGGTCCTTGGCCACCGAGCCGGGCACGCCCTCGATCATCATGTCGCGGCTGAACTCGCTGGCGATGATGACCAGGGTCCGGTCCAACATTTTGCGCTCCTCCAGGTCGCGGATCAGGCGGGCAATCGGCCGGTCGATTTCGCTCTTCATGCGCGCGACCGTTTCGTGGCCCTTCTCATGGGTGTCCCAGTGGACAAACGGGACGTACTCGGTGGTCACCTCAATGAAGCGCGCCCCCGCCTCGGCAAGCCGCCGCGCCAGCAGGCAGCCGCGGCCAAAGCGCCCGGTGTCGTAGGCTTGTTGGACTTCCTGCGGCTCCAACGAAATGTCGAAGGCGTCCCTCTCCTTCGACCCTAACAACCGGTGGGCGTTCTCCATGGCCCGGAGCATCGACTGCTGTTGGTGGTCGCTGAGGAAGTCGCGGTTGGGGTTGGCGTCGACCAACTTTTGATAGAGCTTGTAGCGGTTGGCGAAGCGCCCCGGCTCCATGCCCTTGGGTGGTTTGACCGAGCGAGCGGCCTCCTCGGGGAAGGGCAGGTTGAACGGGCCAAACTCGGCGCCGAAGAACCCGGCGGTGGTGAAGGCCTTGAGCTCCTCGCTCTCGCCAACCCCCTCGAGGCGCTGGCCGATGTTGATGAAGCTGGGCATGACCGGGTTGCGCGGGCCTAACACCTTGCCCATCCACGCGCCGATGTGCGGTGCGGCGACGGTTTGCGGCGGGACGTAGCCGGTGTGCCAGTGGTACTGGTGGCGGGAGTGGAGGATGGACCCGAGGTCGGGCTGGATGTGGGAGCGGATGAGGGTGCCGCGGTCCATGATCCTGGCGATCTCCTCAAGCCCGGCGCTGATCTTCAGGCCATCCACCGAGGTGTCGATGGACGGGAAGGTGCTGAGGATTTTCTCCACCGGCAGACCCTTCTCAAACGCGAGGTAGCGCTTCGGGTCAAAGGTCTCCGGCGCGGCCATCCCGCCGGCGAGCCAGATCAAAATACAG
>JBILQA010000190.1:0-6018 GCA_044373535.1 Akkermansiaceae bacterium
CGCTCCGGCGCTGAGCGCTGCGATGCCTGAGGCGGCCAGCGCCCGCAGGAATTCCCGCCGCGAGGTGGCGGCGATGTTGTTATCTAGCGGATCGATCATCGGTCTAACGTACAAACTGGAACTCGGGCAGAAGCAGGACCATCCAGAAGAGGTCCTCGATGGCGCGCGCGTCCGGCGCGCCGCCGAGCGACTCCAACAGGGCAACCCTCTCGGCCGCGACCGGGGGCCGCGAGAGTGCGCGCAGGAACAGCGCGTCAACGAGATCCGCGGGCGCGAGGCGCTTCCCGGCCCACTCCTCCGCGCCGCGGTGGAGCAGGTTGGCGAGGATCTCGCCGTTGGCCAGGTCGATGGCCTCCAGTGTTGTTAGGTTGTCCGGGCGCATGCTGACAATCTGCTCGCGGTTAGGCCTGCCGAGCGCGCGCATCAACAGGTCGGCGGGCACAAGCGAGGCGCGGACCATCGGCCTGTCCGGGTTAGGAGTTGCGAGGGCGGCCAGGAGGTCAGGCACCACCTTGGCCCAGACGCTGGGGTCGGCAACGGGGACGGCCGGTTGCCAGTCGTGCGGGGCAACCTGCCAGAGGCCTTGGGCATTGGGCAGGGTGGGGGACCATTGCCACTTTTCGTCCGTGGCCAGGATGGTCGACTTGCCGTCCTGGAAGTCAATGCGGGCGGAAAAGAACAGGGCGGCGGGGTTGGCTTGGTTGCCGCCGTTGCGCGCGACGATGCTCACGGTGTTGCGCCCGGCAACCAGGCCGGCAATCTTGATGGGCGGGACTTTCTGCCAGTTGTCGCTTTTTCCGGCGGCCTTGCCGTTGATGAAAACCGTGCACGAGTTGTCGCAACTGAAAGCCGCCGTCGCCGCCGTCGGGGCGCTTGGCAAATTCACCTCGGTGGCAAAGACAAGCGCCTCGCCCGCCGGCGCGGTGGCCGCCTCCGCCCGCGACCAGATCCATTTCCCTGTGAGTGGCGACGGCTTGCTAGCGAGCGCCGGCACGCTCTTGTGCGCCTCCTTCGGCGCGGTGCCGGTGAGCGCCCAGACCGCGTCGACAAACTGTTCGGCGCTCATGCGCTTGGCCAGCGGCCCGCGGTAGCCCGGCGCGCTGTCCTTCACCGCGATCGACTGCGACTGATAGGCTTGCGAGGAGACAATGAAGGCCATGGCCTTTTTCAGGTCGTAGCCGTCGGCGACAAACTGGTTGGCCAGCGCGTCGAGCAGGTCGGCGTTCCACGGCGCGGTGTCCATGGCGTCGACCGGGTGGACAATCCCGCGGCCCATCAGCCGCTGCCAGAGCCGGTTGACCATCGTGCGCGCGAAGCGGCCATTGTTGGGATCGGTCATCAGGTTGGCCAACTGTTTGAGCCGCTCCGGCTGCGCCGCCCCGGGGTCAACCTGGCCAAGCTCGGGGAAAATCCACGCCGCCTTGGCGGTGCGCCCGGTCGGCACGTCGCAGCGCGCAATCTCCAACGGACGGTTAGAGAAAATCGCGGCCAGCCCGTACGCCTCATCAAGCTTCCAGCGGTCGACGAAGCTGTCGTGGCACGACGCGCACTTCATGTTGATGCCCAGGAACGTCTGGCTCACCGACTGGGCAAACTGGACTTCCGGGACCTGGCTGGAGTTCACCGTGCCGCGCCACTTGATGCCGTTGATGAAGCCGGCGGACTCGGGGGTGGGCGGGGCTAACAGCTCGCGGGCGAACCGGTCGTAGGGCATGTTTTCCAACAACGCCTGATAGAGCCAGCCGGTGATCGGCTTGCGTCCGCCGTCGATGTAGCCGGTGCCGACGAAGTCGTTGCGCAGCAGGTCATTCCAGAACGCCAGCCAGTGGTCGGCATAGGCGCGGTTGTCGGCCAGGGTGGCGGCAATGAGCCTGGCGCGCTTGTCGGGCGCGGGGTCGGCGAGGAATTTTTCCAGCGCCTGCGGGGTGGGCAGGAGGCCGGTGAGGTCAAGCGTGAGGCGGCGCAGGAAGGCGGCGTCGGCAAGCGGCGCGGGGCGCGGGACCTTGGCGGCGGCCAGCTGGGCGTCGAGGATGCGGTCAATCGGGTGGGTGCGCCCGGCAACCGCGGGCGGCAGGGTGGGAACCCGCGGTTTGAGCGGCGGCTCGTAGGATTTTTCCGCGAAGGAGAACCCCGGCTCCCACTTCGCGCCCTCCAGGATCCACTGCTCAAGGATGGCGATGTCCTTCTCGGCCACGCGCTTCTTCTCCTCCGGCGGCATCTGCTCGGCGCTGTCCTTGCTGCGCAGCAGCTCAATAAACCGGCTGCCGGTTTGTCCCGGCTCGAGCACCTCGCCCTCCTCCCAGCCCTTCAGCAGGCTCTCGCGGGTGTTCATCGAGAACTCCCCCTTGGCCTTGCGCCCCAGGTGGCAGCCCTTGCAGTTGGCCTCCAGCACCGGCGCCACCTGGTGGGCAAAGTCGACCTCGGCGGAGGCGTGGGCTGTTAGGAAAAGCCCGATGGCTAGGGACCGCGTCATGTTGGAAGAGCAGTGGGAATGAACAAAAGGAGTAAGGGGGCGAGCAGAGAACGGCGGGGATTGAGGGGATCTTCGGGGTTTTTTGGGTTCTGCGGACGATTTTGGGCGTTGAGATTTTCATCTTTGCAGCATTTTGCGGCAATGCCAGAGTCAAGCCACCATGACGCGCAACACCACCCTGATCGCGGGATCCGTCTTATTGCTTGCCGGAGCTGGGGCGTTCATCCTGACCAACAACGGCGGCGAGTCGGCGGCGGCCAAGCCGGCGGTGGCTGCGGGAGTCAAGCCACGCGGCGAGCGGGCCGCCGGGGGCGGGTCCGCGGGCACCGGAGAGGCGGGAATGACCAAGCGGGTGCGTCCGCCGGTTGCCAATGCGGAGTTGGTGGCCGAGTACGGCGAGGCGCGCACGAAGCTCTCGCGCCAGATTGCCGGCAACGTGGTGACCCTGCTCGATGACGTGGTGGTCATGGGCGAGAAGATCGCCGGTGGCGGTGGCTTCGGTGGCCAACGCGGCGCGCTGATGGCCCTCGGTGGGCTTGGCCGCCAGCTTGAGCTCAGCGACGAGCAGCGGACCAAGACCGAGGCCCTGCTGGCGGATTTCCAAAAACGCGAGCTGGAAAAATCCAAGGCCGCGGTCAACAGCCTGCGCAAAGACCCGCAGTCGCTCATGCGTATGATGCTCGCCAGCGACAAGTTCTCTCGCGGCGAAATCACCGAGGACCAGTACAAGGCAATCCAGCAGACATCCCAGGAGGAGCTCAAGGGCCTGATGAACCCGCTTGATCGCCAGAACTTCCAAGGCGGCCGGCCGCTTGGCGACGAGACCTTCCGCCAGGGGATGCTCGCCGTGCTCGACCCGAAACAAACCGAAACGTTCAACGCCGCCATTCAAGCGCGTCCGGCCGCGGCCACCAACGATCCCGGCGGGATTGCCAGCCTGCCGCCGATGGATCTGGAAAAACTCGACAAGACCATCACCTCCGCCCAGACGCTGACCCGCGGCGTCCAGCAGATGATGGAAGGGCTTGGCAACCTCCAGGAGCTCGGAACCGCGCCGAAGTAGCGGCGCCTCGGGAAATTGATCCTTGGAATGGCGCTTGGGCTGGCCAAGCTCCCCAGGTGAAGAAGATTTTCCCCATGACTGCAGCCAACCACCAGCCAGCACGGGTGGTGGAGCAAATCAAGAGCGAGCTGCGCAAGTACCTGAAGCGCGAACGGAAAAAGACCCGCCCCGAGGGCGTGGATTTCTGGGACTTCGATTGCCGCGTCGGCCAGGCGCCCGAGGGCGCTGAATCAAAGCACGTTGAGGAGTTGATCAAGGCCATCGACCACGCCGCGGCCGCCGGCTGGGACGGTGTCTATGTGGAGATCCTCTCCAAGCCGGGCCACCGCGCCGCGGGCGAAAATGCCAGCTAGCCCGGCGCGTCCCGCCCCGACGCTCATTGCCTCACGCTGCCGGATTTGACGCTGCTCGCGCCGTAGGTTACTTTCCTCTTGTCCGGACTGTCTTGCGCGGCGCCACCTTCGGCCCGGCCGTCCTCTCCATCCGCCGTCCTCTCCATCCGCCGTCCTCTCCATCCGCCGTCCTCTCCATCCGCCGTCCTCTCCATCCGCCGTCCTCTCCATCCGCCGTCCTCGATCCGGCGGCACAATCTTACCCCCCCCGGTAATGAAACTCCGTGCAGCTCTCGTTGCCGTCCTGACCGCGCTGGCGTCCATGGCGGCGCCCGCGGCGCCGGCGGCACCCGTCCGCGCGGCGGACGTCCAGCTCGTCGTCCTTGCCTTCACGCTTTCCTATGAGGGGCCCAAGGTGGTGCGCCAGCGGAGTGCCGGATTGGCGACCACCACTTTCGTGCGCAAGGACTTCAGCGTCGAGCGCTTCTCCAACCGCGAGTTTCTCCTCGATCTGCTTGACGAACACATCATCGCCGATATCCGCGGCTGGTCCCTGGTGCGCCTGTCCGACCCGCGCCGCGGCGACCTCGGGTTCTTCATCATCAAATTTGGCGCCCTTCCCATCGATGTGAACAGCCGCCTCGCGCTGACCCGCGTCACCGCGCCCATCACCTCCTTCGTTTCCCTGCGCGTCGTGCGCGGCAACTCCTCGGAACTCACCCGCACCAACGTGCTGCGCGAAATCGCCTCCCTGCGCATCTCCAGCGGCCCCGACCAAATCCTCGCACAGGGCGTTCTCACCAGTGCCAGCAACTTCCACAATGGCTTGCTTACCAGCGACGGGTCCGAGTTCGCCAGCGTCTCGGGGTTTGCGCTTCCGCGCCTGCGCTTCCCGCTTCCTGATCTCCCTACGCCCATCCTCGATGCCGCCATCGTCGAGGGTCTTGCCAGCCTTACCCGCGCACGCTCATTCAGCGGGGCTTTGCGCTAAGGTCAACCACCGCGGGCGTAGCGTTCCGGTTATCTGGCCGCCGCAGGCGGCGTTAGATATGGCGGCGTTAACGATAAGGCGCGGCTATGTTTAATCCAATTTGACGGCGCTGGATACGGGGCTACCAGTAGCTTGAACCGGAGACTTGTTATCGGAACGCATGCTCGCGGTGCGAGCGAGGTGAGGCGCCCAGTCTGGAAATTGGCCTTGGAGAGCGCCGGCCGCGGCTCAAAAAGAAAGTCTCCACTCCTAACAAAAAAATATGAAACGATGCACGAGAATCTTGATGGCAATGGCAACGCTGGCGGCTGGAGCTGGAGTGCACGCGGCGGAATCCCAACAGGTGGTGATGGCATTCAATATCTCGTCGGAGGGACCGTTGGTGGTCCGCGAGCGGGGGAATAGCACGCTGGTGAGGCAGGACATTATTGTTGAACGCTATTCAAACCGTGAGTTCCTGCAAGAGATGGTCGACGAGGGTCTGATTGACGAGGTTCGCGGCTGGTCGGTGGTGAGGGTCAAGGATGATGTGCAGGGTGATCTGGGGATGTTCGTGATCCGCCGCGGATCGAGCTCAATTGACGTGAATGACCGTCTAGCGCTTGAGAGCCTTAGCGAGCCGGTCGAAGCGCGGGTGTCGCTTGAGGTGGTGAGCAATGGCAACACGCGGAGCCGTGAAACGACTTTGCAGCGGCGCATCGCGGGGATTCGCGTCACCAGCGCGGATGCCGAGATCAACGGCCGCGGCGCGCTCTCGGAATTCACTGCCTCGCGGAATGGCGAGCAATTCCAGAGCTCAGCCAGCCTTGACGCCGTCGTTGGCACCTTCAGCAGCATCCTGGGAGTGGGCGCGGGCGCGGACGGCAGTGGCGAGCTCGCCGCGGCGCAGCCTGTTGACGGGAATGAAGAGGCGCTCGTCGAGGGATTTGTGCGGTTCTTCCGTGGGCAGCCGTTTGATCTCATCATCGACTGAGGCGGATGGAGATCCAAGTGCCCCGGCGCCCGGTGCGCCGGGGCATTACGATCAGATGGAAAGTCATTGCGAAATGATACTAATCCAATGAAGTTCGGCAGAGTCCATGTGGCGATCCTCTCGCTCATCGCCTTGATCCTTGGCGTCTGGGTGGCTATACCGCGGCCTGAACCGCGGGAGGAGGCT
>JBILQA010000073.1:0-9328 GCA_044373535.1 Akkermansiaceae bacterium
CTTGGCGGAAAAGGCGGATTTTCCGGCGCCCAGCGAGGAGCCGGGGGAGGGGCTGGACCGGGATGCGCTCTGGAAGGCGCTTGAAACGCTGCCGGACGAGACCCGCAAGCTCTTCACGCTGCACTTCGAACAAGGACTCACCCACAGCGAAATTGCCGCCTCCACGGGGCTGCCCCTCGGGAGCGTGAAAACCCGCCTGCGCCGCGGACTCCTTGAGGCCCGGGCGCTGCTCGGTCGCCTCGGTAGCCGCCTTAACCCCAACCTCGGAGCACGATGATGAACTTCGACGAGCGCTGGACACGATTTGAGGAACTGGATGCCGGGCGGGTGCTCGGGGATCTGGATGCCGCAGAATTGGCCGAGTGGCAGGAGCTGTCGCTGGAGTTCGGCGGCGATGCCGGGCTTGACCACCTTGCCGGCGAGATCGAGGCCCTGGTAGTCAAGGGCGAGCCGCAAGCCCTCCCGCCCGCACTGGCCGCCCGCCTGAAGCGGCAATTCGCGCCAGCTCCGGTGGCGAAAGAAATGCGCGGCAAGCTTGCCGTGGGCCCCTGGCTGGGCTGGGCGCTTGCCGCCTGCTTGCTCGGGCTGCTGATGGTTAACCATTTGCTCCCGGACAGCGCGCCACCGGCGAAGCAGCGCCTCAGCGCTCTTCTTGAGGAGGCCCCGGACGCCATGCGCGTCTCCTTCGCGCCCGCGGGAGAAGCCTTCGCCGCCACCGCGGGGGAGGTGGTGTGGAGCGATTCGCGCCAAGAGGGATACATGGCCCTTTCCAACATTCCTGCCAACGATCCAGCCAAGCGCCAGTATCAGCTTTGGATCGTCGATCCGGCGCGCGACGAAATCCCCGTCGACGGCGGCGTCTTTGACATTCCCGCAGGGCCGGGCCCGGTGGTCGTGCCGATCGACGCCAAGCTTGCCGTCCACCATCCGGCCGCCTTCGTCATCACCGTCGAGCAACCGGGCGGCGTGGTGAAGTCAAAGCAGGAAGTCGTCGTCGCCTTGGCGAAGTTCTAATCCGCCGGCCAAGGAGCCGCCACCCGGTCCCAAGAAGCCGCGACTTCAATCGCGTGGCCCGGCGCAAGCTTACGAGCGAGGAAATTCAGGAAACCTCAAAAACCTGAATCCAAGCACCCGATGATCACGAACTCCCTCGTGAAGTCACCAATGGCTTCAACGACCCATAACAAACAACTACTGCCCATATGAAGAAACTCATCGCATCGTTTATCGGACTTGTTGCCCTTAGCTCAATCTCCTTCGCCGCGGAGAAAAAGGACATCGTCGACACCGCCGTGGCGGCCGGAAGCTTCAAGACCCTGGTTGCCGCCGTGAAGGCCGCCGGCCTGGTCGATACCCTTAAGGGAGAAGGTCCCTTCACCGTGTTTGCGCCCACCGATGAGGCCTTTGCCAAGCTCCCCGCCGGCACTGTCGAAGAACTCCTCAAGCCGGAAAACAAGGAGAAGCTTGTCGCCATCCTCACCTACCACGTCCTTGCCGGCAAGGTGATGGCCGCCGATGTGAAGACCATGGATGCCAAAACCGTCCAAGGCTCGAGCGCCTCAGTCAAAGTCGCTGACGGCAAGGTCACCATCGACAAGGCCAACGTCGTCAAGACGGACATCGAAGCCACCAACGGCGTGATCCACGTCATCGACGCCGTGATCATGCCTGCCGCCAAGTAACTTCCCCACCACCCCACTTCCGGCCGCCCGGCATCCATTTCCTATGGGGCCCGGTTGGCCGGAATTTTTGTTGAGTGGCAGGGGCGCCCGCGGTGGTTTCAAGGGCCTAAAGCTTACAGGTCACTCACCCGAAGCGCTTGTCAAAGTCGTTGTGGGACCCGATCCAGAACCAAACGAGGATCGCGCCATCCCGCTCAGCTAGGGCGCGGACCGAGTCATTGATGCGTACGGACCAGACCGATTTGCTGCCAGCCAGCTTCTTGAAACGCAATGAGGGATGCTCGGGATCGATGGCGAATAGGCGATACGATCGCCGTGCCGCTTCTTGGATGCGCGGGTCCAAGCTTTGATAAGCGCGCCAAAAGCTGGGTCGGACTCGCGAGATCACAAGCGGGTGGCATCCAAGGCCTCATCACCCTCCATGGACGACTCCTGCAAGAATGCATCGAGCCTGGGCCGGACCTTCTCATCGGCGAGCGAGCGTTCCCATTCAAGGTCGTGATGCCGGGCAAGGAGGAAACGGGCAAACTCAGCGACGACCTCGCGTTTTTCCGGCGGTAGCGCCTCGCACAGCTCTGCAATTTCCCCAGCGCTCATGTCTACAGGCTAGCCGACGGCTTGCGCGGCTCAAGTCCCTTTCGAGTCGAAGTGGATCGACCGTCTCCGTCCGCGCTTCAGAATGGTCTCGAGTCACCCAGTTGAAGCGGTGCTTGGTCCTAACTATCATCACGGCGATATTGGACGACCGCCTTTGGGGCGGATTCCTCCCTACTCGACGTTCTGGACCTGCTCGCGGATTTTCTCGAGCTCGGTTTTGGCGGAGACGACGAACTGGGCGAGTGCGGCGTCGTTGGCCTTGGATCCCATGGTGTTGAGTTCGCGGTTGAGTTCCTGGCAGAGGAAGTCGAGCGAGCGGCCAAGGGCGTCGTCCTGGGCGAGGTATTCGTGGAAACGGGCGAGGTGGGAGTGGAGGCGGGTGAGTTCCTCGGAGATGTCGCAGCGTTCGGCGAAGAGGGCAATTTCGCGCACCAGGCGCTCGTCGGCGGTGTCGAACTCGAGGTTGGCCTCGCGCAGGCGGCGCAGCAGGTTGTCGCGCTGGCGCTGGGGGACGGCCGTGGCGAGCGCGGCAATCGACTCGGCGTCAGCCTGGACGCGGGCAAGGCGGTCGCGCAGGTCGGCGGCGAGGTCGGCGCCTTCCGCGGCGCGCATGACAAGGAGTTGATCCAGCGCGGCTGCCAAGGCCGGCTCAATGACCGCCCAGGCAGTTGCGGGGTCCTCGGCGGCGGAATCCAGCTCAATGATCCCCGGAGTGCGCAGGAAATCCGCGGCATCCGGCTGGACGCTGCGGCCAAGGGCGGCGCTCAGGTCGGCAAACGCGTGGTCAAGGGCCAGGGCGAGCGGCCGGTTGACCCGCAAGGGGGCGGGTACCCCGTCGGGCCGGTCCAGCGTGATGGTGGTGGCAATGCGCCCGCGCGAGATGCGCTCGAGGATCGCTTTGCGGATGGGGGCATCAAGCTCCGCGAGCGAGCGGGGGAGCTGCACAACCACCTCGGCCTGCTTGCGGTTGACCGAGGAGACTTCCACGGTGGCCACCAAGGTGGTGCCAGCCGAGCTGCCGCGGCCAAATCCAGTCATTGATTTCATCACGGTGCGGGTTGGGCGGGT
The DNA here is from genome assembly GCA_044373535.1 of Akkermansiaceae bacterium. Taxonomy (GTDB): domain Bacteria; phylum Verrucomicrobiota; class Verrucomicrobiia; order Verrucomicrobiales; family Akkermansiaceae; genus JBILQA01. Next base: position 3,348 of record JBILQA010000073.1, read on the forward strand.
TTGTCGTCCTCGGAGGCTTCCGCCTCGGGAGCGGTGGTGATTCCTGGCTCGTTGGCTTCGTCGGCCCCTTCGTCGTCGTGTTCGCGGATGCCGAAGTTGCCGTGCTCATCGAGCACCGGATCGTCATTGGCTAGGGCCTCCTCCCAGAGCGCCTCGTCGTATTCCGGGTGGTCAACCGCGTAGCCGTGGGCGTCGTCGTCCGGGTCGCGCTCGTCGCTTGGGGACGGACCGCCGGGTGGCTCGTCGTCGCCGGGCTCGTCGTCGCCGGGTATCGGTCGCGCGTCGAGAAGCCGTTGCATGCGTTGGCGTTCCTCCTCGTCCTCGGCGCGGCGCTCGCGTCGGGCCATCCCCCAGGCCAGCCAGATGCACGCCTCGTAGAGGATGTACATCGGCGCGGCCATGAGCAGCAGGGTGACCGCATCGGGCGTCGGCGTGATGATCGCCGCGGCAATGGTGATGGCCAGCACCGCGTAGGCGCGCGTCGAGCGCATCGTCTCGTAGCGCAGCAGCCCCAGCTTCACGATGGCCATGACGACCACCGGCAGCTCAAAGGCGAGGCCAAACAACAACGTGAACTGGGTGGCAAACGAGATGTAGAAGCCGATCCGCCAGTCGTTGGAGATCCCCATCTCGCTGGAGAACTCGTAGAAGAACTTCAGCGTCTGCGGCAGGATCAGGAAATACGCAAACAGCACGCCGCCGATGAACAACCCAAAGGCCACAAAGAGCGATGGCCACAGGACCCGCTTCTCCTCCTTTTTGAGCCCCGGAAGGATGAACAGCAAAATGAAATACAACAGCAGCGGGAAGGAAATCACCACGCCCGCGAAAAACGCCAGCTTCATGGACAGCATGAATCCCTCCGTGGGCGTCAGCGTGCTCATCTCACGCGGGTCGCCGGTATGGTTGGCCGACGCGTCGGGCCGGTGGCCTTCCTCGATCAGCTTCTTGAGCAGCGCGACATCCGCCGCTGTCAACTGGCTCGGCGGTTTCCCCACGGCATCAATGTAGGCAATCCGCCGCTCCTCGGGCACCAGCATCGCCGCGCGGTAGTCATCCACCAACCGCGCCAGCCGCTCCTGCACCGGGTTGTTCAGGGCCGCATAAAATGCCCGGCGCGTCTCCTCCGGCCGGTGGCCCATGGTGTCGGCAAGCTTTTTGGCCGCGTCCCAGTCGTCGCTGACGATCTTGTCGTCGCCGTCGGGCATCCGGTCCTGCTGGGTCTGCAGCCACACCCGGTCAACCGGCCGCCGCAGCACCATCATGAGCGTGTCCCGGTAGACGAAGCAGATGACCGTGGCAATCGTCAGCGTGATGACCACCCGCGTGACGACAATCCTCAGATCCTCAAGGTGATCAAGGAACGGTTTCTCCTCGTCGGCGGTGCTCGCGCCGGCTTTGTCGCGCAGCTGGAAAAGTTTTTTAAGGAGGTACATTGGGCGGGTCGCTCCGGCGTACTATAGGGATTTGCCACCCGCCGGAATGCGAAATTACGCGATTTTCCGCCCTCACGTCTAATTTACCCGGAGCCGCGACTTCAGTCGCGAGTTGATCGGAAGAGGGCGTGCGACTAAAGTCGCCGCTCCAGGATGCGTTCGCGGCGTGGCGCGGAACTGTTCACCCTTGTTCCCAGGTTATTCACATGAAGCGGGCGTTTGAGACCGCGCGGCCGGCCGAAGCGCTTTGCAATCAAGGAGCCGCGACTTCAGTCGCGTCTGAAGGAGCCGCGACTTCAGTCGCGTCCCCGCCGGTCCCTGCGCTGGCGTGTAACCTGCTGGTATTTCAGGCTATGCGGCATTCTTTGCAGGCCCGCGCGGCCAGAAAATCCGTGCCAAGCGGCTTGGGGATCCCTATCACCCTCGGCACGCGAGACGATGCCTGCTTCCCCCCAAGCACCCCATGATCGGCGCCAGCCGCGCGCGCCTCTGTGGTCGCGCGTCGCCCCAAGGTCCCTGCGAATCGTTGGGACGCCCCTGCGAATCGTTGGAACGCATCTTCAAGTCCTTGGAGCGCCGCTTCAAGTCGTTGGGACGCCGCTTCAAGTCGTTGGAACGCCGCTTCAAGTCGTTGGGACGCCGCTTCAAGTCGTTGGAACGCCCCTTCAAGTCGTTGGGACGCCTCTTCAAGTCCCTGGAACGCCGCTTCAAGTCGTTGGGACGCCGCTTCAAGTCCCTGGAACGCCCCTTCAAGTCCCTGGAACCCTCCTTCAAGTCCTTGGAACCCTCCTTCAAGTCCCCGGGGCAGCCCGCGCCGGCGCTGACTTCCGGCCCCGATTTTCAGGGTGGATCAAGCCGGCTGGGGCCAAAAACTGCCGTTTCCGAGGCCATCTGCGCGCCCCCATCCGGCCGGCCGCTTCATCCGCCCGGTCCTCTCTTCCCTGAAACCTGAAAACCGCAAACTTCCTCCCCCCCTTATGACCAAGAACCAAGTAAACCAAGTCAACATGCTCCAAACCACGCTGTTGATCCTCACCTCCCCGACGAATGCCCCCATCACTGCCGGACTCCCGGCATTCATGCGCGGGCAATCGGCGTTGGAGGGCAGCCTCAATGTGCTCTCCGCGCTTACCCAGGCGCAGGGCAGTCCCATCACCGGCATCGCCATGGATAAAAACCGCCTCAAGCAGTCCCTGATCTCCAGGGCCTTGGTCGTCGCCGGCGCCGCTGGTGCCTATGCCCACGAGGCGAGCAACCACACCCAGGCCGCCCTCTTCCAGACCACGGAAAGCAGCCTGCGCAACATGCGCGATTCCCTCCTCGACGACACCGCCCAGAACCTCCACGACCGCGCCGCGGAGCTTGTCGCCGCGGATCCCGCCAAGGCCGCCGAGTACAACCTCACCCCGATGTCCCTCACGGCCCTGCAAAGCGCCATCACCGCCTACGGCTCAACCCTCGGCACCCCGCGCGCCGCCATCGCCACCCGCGTCGCCACCACCGAGGCCATCGCCGCGGAGATCGACCGCGCCATCGACAACCTTAAAAAAGTCATCGACCGCCTCATCGTCCAATTCGACTCCACCCACCCCGCCTTCACCGCCGCCTACGCCGCCGCACGGAAAATCGTCAACTCCGGCAACACCCACGCCGCGACCGCCGCAGCCGCTGCACCGCCGCAGGCGTAGGGCAGTCTGAAGTCCAAGGTCTGAAGGTCGAAAGTCCTGACCAAACAAGACCCAATCCCATGGCTGGCGCGGAACCCCGTGCCAGCCATTTTCATTTCCCTGCCGGATATCAGTACCCATTGGGGGCGCTGCTGCCTCTTCTTGATGAGCCCTGCCCCCGTCCCTGACCCACCCGCGGTGTTAGAAACCTGCATGTTCTTCAGGTTGCTGGCGTTTCTCCCTTTCCAGAGCCCCCCCGGTAGCTAGCTTGTTTCAGAGCTTCCCCAGACCCGCCCCAGGTCCGCCCACCTTATTGCCTCTGCCCGAGAAATGGATCACAGCACCCACAACCGAATTGTTTCCTTCATCTGGTCGATTGCCGACGACTGCCTGCGCGACGTTTTTGTCCGGGGAAAATACCGGGACGTGATCCTGCCGATGTTTGTCCTACGCCGCATCGACTGCCTATTGGAGGAGACCAAAAGCGAGGTGCTTGCCGAGGTGGCCTTTCAGAAGAACGAGGCCAGGATGGCGGTGTTGGACCCGGAAGGCCTGCGCGAGGCCTCAGGCCAGGTGTTCTACAACACCTCGAAGTTCACCTTGAAGAGCCTGCTGGGGAATCCCACGCAGCTGGAGGCGAATTTCAACTACTACCTGGACGGGTTCAGCCCGAACGTGGCGGAGATCATCGCCAAGTTCGACCTGCGCAACCAGATCCGCAAGATGGCCGAGGCTGATGCCCTGCACGGGGTGATCGAGAAGTTTGTCGCGCCGGACATCAACCTTTCCCACCACGATGCGCTGGGGCCGGACGGGCGGAAGCTGCCGGGGCTGACGAATCTAGGGATGGGCTACGTGTTTGAGGAGCTCATCCGCAAGTTCAACGAGGAAAACAACGAGGAGGCCGGCGAGCACTTCACCCCGCGGGAGGTCATCCAGCTCATGATCCACCTGTTGTTTGAGCCGGTGAAAAAGCAGCTTCCGCCCGTCATTACCATTTACGATCCCGCCTGCGGCTCCGGCGGGATGCTCACCGAGGCGCAGGATTTCATCATCGATCCGGAGGGCTCGATCCGCTCGAAGGCCGCCATCTACCTTTACGGCAAGGAGGTCAACCCGGAGACCTACGCGATCTGCAAGTCGGACATGATGATCAAGGGCAACAACCCGGAGAACATCCGCTACGGGTCCACCCTGGCCACCGATGAGTTTGCCAACCTGCGCTTTGATTTCATGCTCTCCAACCCGCCCTACGGGAAAAGTTGGAAGACCGACCAAGGACAGATCCTCGAGAAAAACGGCGCCACCACCGTCATCATCGACCCCCGCTTCGAGGTCGAGCTGACGGATGCCACCGGCGAAACCCAGACCGTCTCGGCCGCGCCCGCCGTGGATGACGGCCAGCTCCTGTTCCTCATGGAGATGGTGAGCAAGATGAAGCGCCTCCAAGACTCCCCGGCCGGCTCGCGGATTGCCACCGTCCACAATGGCTCCGCCCTGTTCACCGGGAATGCCGGCGGCGGCGCCAGCAATATCCGCCAGTTCCTCATCGAGAACGACCTGCTCGAAGCCATCATCCAGCTGCCGAACAACATCTTCTACAACACCGGCATCACCACCTACATCTGGCTGCTCTCGAACAAGAAAGCCAAGGCGCGCCAAGGCAAGGTGCAGCTCATCGATGCCTCCCAGCTCTCCGAGAAGCTGCGCAAGAACCTCGGCGCGAAAAACTGCGCCTTCACCCAGGCTCACATTGGCCAGATCACCCGCGCCTACCTGGACCTGCTCGATACCGGCAAGCAAGCGATCGACGGCCTGAAATCCCAAGTCTTCGACAACAAGGAGTTCGGCTACTGGAAAGTCACCGTCGAGCGCCCGCTGCGGAAGTCCGCCCAGTTCACCGCCGAGCGCATTGCCCCGCTGCGCTTCGACAAGTCCCTCGCCACCGAGATGGAGTGGATCTTCTCCCAGTGGGGCGAGGACGTTTACCAAAAGGACTTCCTCGCCGGAAAAAAAGAAGCCGTCCAACGCTGGCTCGACCACGAGCAAATCGAGCTCACCGGCGCCAACCGGAAAAAAATCCTCGATCTCAAGCTCTGGCTCGCACGCCGCGAGCTGCTGGAAATCGCCGGGAAACTCCAAGAGCACTTTGGCGATGATACCTGTGACCAGATTTGGAACGACTTCGCGGTCTTCACCGAGGACGTCAAAGCCGCCCTCAAGGAACTCAAGCTCAAGCCCGGCGCTCCCCAGCTCAAGGCCATCCTCGATGCCGTCTCCTGGCGCGACCCCGACGCCGAGCCCATCGTCGCCAAGGAACTCTATCTGGAAATCGATTCCGAGGAGGACCGCCTCGCCGCCCGCACTTGGTATCCAGTCGCGGAAGACGGCAGCGCCATCCTCTACGAGCCCGACAGCGAGCTCCGCGACACTGAAAACATCCCGCTCCTCTACCCCGGCGGCATCGAGGCCTACTTCCACAAGGAAGTTTTACCCCACGTCCCGGACGCATGGATCGACCCGGAAAAAACCGCCATCGGCTACGAAATCTCCTTCAACAAATACTTCTACGTCCACCAACCACTCCGCGACCTCGCCGAGGTCGTCCAGGAGATCCGCGACCTGGAGGCTGAGACCGAGGGCCTCCTTGAACAAATCCTCAGCTTCTCCGCCTGAATGAGCGTCTTTCCAAAATACGAGCGCTACAAGGACTCCGGTATCGAATGGCTCGGAGATATTCCGGAGCACTGGGAGAGCGAGAAAGGGAAGTGGCTATTCCTCAAAATGGAGCGTCAGGTGCGACCCGAAGATGGCGTCGTGACGGCATTTCGAGACGGACAAGTCACGCTCCGCACTAACCGTCGAACGGATGGGTTCA
>JBILQA010000074.1:0-9319 GCA_044373535.1 Akkermansiaceae bacterium
TCTTTGCCCTTGGCCTGACCACCTTGGCACCGCGCAACCGCTGGCTCGATCCGGAATCGCTTGGCAATTGGCAGCGCGACACGGTCCGTGAGGTTGGCGTGGTCACCGGGTGCTTTCTCCTCGTGTCGAATGATTTGTGGGAGGAGCTCGGTGGCTTTGACGAGCGCTACTTCATGTACGGCGAGGATGTCGACCTGGCGCTGCGTGCGCGAGCCGCCGGGTGTCGCTTGGTGATTTGCCCGGAGGCGAAGCTGATCCACGAGGTCGGGCAAAGTTCGGCGACGCCAGTCCACAAGACGCTGCTGCTGTATCGCGGCAAAGCATCGCTGGTGCGCACCCACTGGGGCGGGCTCGGCCAAGCGCTGGGGCTTTTTCTGCTGGTCGCGGGCATCGGCCTGCGCGCCGCGGCAAGTGCGGCGTTCTCCTCCGGGAGCCTGCCGGAGGCGGCTGGCCGTTGGCAGTCGCTGTGGAAACGGCGCCGTGAGTGGCTGCAAGGATATGCTTCGCCCGAACCGACCCCGCCTCTGATGGCTGAAACCCCAAGCTCCTACCCATGATCAGCGTTGTGATTCCGTCGTACAACCGGCGGTCGTGTGTCAGCAACCTGTTGCGCGATGTCTTTGCGCAGTCGGCGGCGGACGTCGAGGTCATCGTCGTGGACGATTGCTCGACGGACGGCTCGGCGGCCATGGTGCGGCGCGATTTCCCGCAGGCCACGCTGTTGGTCAACGGGATCAACGCCGGCCCGTGTGTGACGCGCAACCGCGGGATCGAGGCCGCCCGCGGCGAAATCATTGTGGGCTTTGACAGCGATGTCACTGTGCCGGACCGCCATTTGCTCGAGCGGGTGGCAAGCGCCTTTGCCGAGTGTCGCGCAGCGAGCGGCTTTGCGTTCAGGATTCTTGACCGCTTCGAGCAGTGCGACGACGCCCCGCGGTGGTGGCACCCGCTTGCGCTCAAGGACGCCAGCGAGCGGGTGTTTGAGACCGACTACTTCAGCGGGACCGCCTACGCGTTCCGGCGCGATGCGTTGCTTCGCGGTGGGTTGTTTCCTGAGATCTTCTTCATGCATTACGAGGAGGTTGAGCTTGCGCTGAGAATCCTCGACGATGGCGGGGCGATTTACTACCGGAGCGATTTGGTGGCTGTCCACCACGCCAACCCGGTGTCACGGCGCAGCGAAATCAAGGTGTTCTACAAGCCGCGCAACCAGGTGTTGCTGGCCCTTCGCTGTTACCCTTGGCCGCGGGCAATTGCCTATCTAACGCCACGGATCGTCAAGGGGCTGCTCGAGGGGCTTAGGACTCGCAGCCTAGGTGAATGGTGGCGGGCGATGCAGTCGGCCGCTGCGCTTGGCCCCCAATGTCTTGAGGACCGCAGGGAGATTGCCCCAGCAACGTGGAGACGCATCGCGGGGATGCGCGTGCAAAGTGCGCCGCCGCTTGGCGCCGAGACGAAAACCACCCGCGGCAGCGCCTGTCGCATGAGCCATCACCATCGGCGCAAGGTTTTGCTGATCGCGCCATACTTTGACCGCAATCAGCCGGGGGAGAGTTGGAGCACGTACCAATGGGTGGCTGGAATCAGCGCTTACTGCGAGGTGACCGTGCTCACCTGTCACAAGCCAGGATGGGAGCCCGCAGGGTCGCCAACCGGTGCCGCTCAGCTGGTTGAATGGTCCGAGGCGCGGCTCCCGGGAATGCGCGGGCGTCTCGCGTGGGAGCTCAAGCCAGGGTATGGGATTTTTTATTTTCAGGCGCGGCGGTGGATCAAGGAGGCACGGCGGCGCGGCGAGCACTTTGACCTTGTGCACCAGATCAACCCGCTGGCCTTACGCTATCCTTCGCCCGCCCATGATCTCGGGATACCGTGGATCGTCGGGCCGTTGGCGGGCAGTTTGCCGACCCCGCCGGAATTGGCGGCCGCATCGCGGGAAAGGGTCTGGTTCCGCAAGCTGCGCGGCCTCGATCAGCTCCGGTTGCGTCGTGACCCATGGCTGCGTGCCACCTATGCGAAGGCTGCGGCAGTCATTGGGGTGGCTCCCTATGTGGGTGAATTGCTCGCGAGTTGCCCGCCGGCACGATTCGAAATCATGGCGGAGACTGGCGTGGAGGTGGTTGCAGAGGTCGCCAAGGTGCCACCGGCACCCGGCAGCCCGCTGCGCTTGCTTTTTGTCGGGCGCATTATTCGCACCAAGGGGATCCTTGATGCCATCCGGGCAATCGCCAAGGTCGGCCGCCGCGGATTGGTTCGGCTCGATGTTGTTGGCGATGGCGATCTGCTTGAGGCCTGCCGCCGCGAGGCAGCCACGCTCGGGTTGGCAGATCAAGTGACCTTTCATGGGCGGTTGAGCCGCAGTGAGGTGTTCGATTTCTATGGCCGCTCGCATGTCTTCTTGTTTCCGAGTTTCCGCGAACCGAGTGGCAATGTGGTATTTGAGGCCATGAGCCAGGGCCTGCCGGTCATCGCCTGCGATTATGGCGGACCCGGGTATGTTGTGGACTCAAGCTGCGGACTTAAAGTGGCGCCAAGTCATCCGGACGACTTCGCCAGTCAACTCGCCGAGCGGATCGTCCTGCTGGCCAACCAGCCGGACTTGTTTGCCGCGCTCTCTGCGGGCGCGCTCAAGCGGATGCGCAAAATCGCCCTCTGGCCGACCAAGATCGAGGCCATGCTCGAACTCTATGAGGATCTCATTGCTCCCAAGATGGCCGTCCCCGCCAGCGAAACTCTGCTCAAAGAAGCCTGCGAAAATGAGTAAGTACTCGATCGTTATTGCCACGCGCAACCGTCCAGCCGCCTTGAGGTTGTCCATCCCCCGGATGCTCAACCAGTCGCGCCCGCCAGCCCAACTTCTGGTGGTCGACTCCAGCGACGATCACGGCGCCACGGTGGCGGCTGTGCGCAAGGCGGTCGGCTCCCACCCGGTGGACCTTTCCATCCTGGCCTATGAACGCGGGCTGACCCGCCAACGCAATGCCTCGCTGCCGCTCATCAAGCACTCGGTGGTGTTTTTCCCCGACGACGACTCCATCTGGTTTCCCGGCGTGGCTGCGGCTCAACTTGAGGTCTATGAGCGCGACCTTGATGGCCGTATCGCCGCGGTCTGCGGCGCGGAGGAAATGTCGCCGCCATTGGACTGGAAGTTGCCCACCGCCGGCGGCTATCAGATGCGCCTCAGTCACCGCCTGCAACAACGGATTGCCCGTCTGCGGGCACGCATCGAAAATCATCTTTTCCCCGATCCGGCACGCATCCTTGGACGCAGCTTCTATCCACCCCGCGCGGATTTGCCGGCTTGGTTTGTGGAGCTCGATGTGGTTCCCGTCGAGTGGATGACGGGCTTCCGCATGTCGTTCCGCACCGAGGTCATCCGGAAAGTGAAATTCGACGAGACATTTAGCCGATATTCGTTGTTTGAGGATATCGACGCGTCGTTTGGCGCCTGGCGCTACGGGTGGGTTGTCGGTGCGCGCAAGGCGAGGATCTTCCATTACCGCTCACCCGAGCAGCGCGACCATGGACGTCGACTCGGATTTGAACAGGTCATCAACAAGGCTTATCTTGTCGCCAAGCATGCACCCCCCGGCCATCCAGCACACCTCGCGGTTGGCAAGTTCGCCCGCTTCAAGGCGATGCAGTACCGCCTTGCACGCACCGGCGAGTTCGGACGGCAACGCTACGCAGGCGCTCAAGCGGCTATCAATGAGCTTGCGCAGCTCGCGGAAGCGCTTCCCGCCGAGCTTGCACGTGCTTACCAAGGTGCCATGGACCGGGCCCTCGGGAGCTGACAAGTCAATCACCGCCAACTCTCAGGCAGTGGCGGCAGGTGTTATATTTAAGTTAGCGTTGATGCCCATCGTGATCCCCAAATAGGGTCTTGGCCCATTCTTGGAGGCGTGCCGGACCGGCATGCCCTGCAAGGGGAAGAAACAAACGATTCTACCATCACGATGACATTCAAAAAACACATCACCCCCCGGGGCGTCTCGCTGCCGCGATTGCGCCGCGCGGCCCTCGTGCTCATGGCTGCGGGCTCACTCGGCAACTTGGCACGCGCGGCTGACAGCGAGTTGGTCAACTACCGCAGCGGCATCGATCTGAACTTCGGCAACTCAGCCGGCACTGCCACCGACAAGGGGACTGCCTACTGTGAGGAGTACCTGTACTTCGACAAGCTCATCGATGACCGGAAAGTCGTTTACATCAAGGATGGAACGCTCATCTCGATGGGCCACAACTCGAGGAACATCGCCGGATCGGCGGGTGGCGGCGATTCGTACGAAGCGGTCGGGACGTCCGTCGGGGCGATCAAGTACAAGGTCGACGGTGACCTGAGGTTCAGCATGTACCCACAAAACTGGACCGGCTACTCGGCACCCTTTGCATTTCGCAGCTTGAACTACGGGCTTTACGGAGCAGCGGGGATTCCGGTGGTCGGGTCGACGGGTAGCAATGGCCAGGCGCTGACGGTGGCCAACCAGACGACCTATTACCACAAGGGGATCGCCGATTCGTTTGGCGACGAGTGGCATACCCTCTCGGTAGCGGACGACGACATTGCCGTGACGAGCAATGCGGAGTTTCGCTCGTCGGATGGCAAGGTGTTCACCTTTGTGGTGAATCCGAAAACCCCCTGCCTAACGTGGCGGGCGACCGGTGGAGGACAGTTTTACACCACGCCGGCTAAGGTCTACTTCCAACCCTACATTTACAGCCAGACGACCTATTTCGACCCTCGAGCGGGTGGGGTCAGCGTGGAAATTAGGGACATCAATGGCAACCATGTGTTCTACCGCGTGGTGACCGATCCGAACGACACGACCACGCGCTTCACCGACGCTGGGGCGTCCTCGGTGACTTTGGACCAATCGAAATTCGCCACCGGCAAAAGCTTTCTGCAATACTACTACCTCGGCCGCGAAGCGAACAAGAAGACCCGCGTGGTGGTCAAGTCTCCCGGGTATCCAAGCGCCTCGGAAGTCCACGGCGATCGTCTATGGGTGAACCTGACCGAGTGGACCAACAAGATGGCCACCTCGCTCAAGAACGATTGGTGGATGACCCAGTGGAAGACCAAGGATATCCGCAACGGCCAGACGTCGATTGTCGCTAACCGGCGCAAAGGCCGCCGCGCAACGGCAACCGAGTTCTCCTTCGTGAACGCCCTGGTCGCCCGTACCTTCGGGATGAGCTACGATAGCCCGGTGGTTCCTGGGACGACCTTTGCCGAGTTCGCCAAGCAGGCGTTGATTGAATCCGCCTTGGTTCTCGACCCGATGGGTGCCGAGCTGAACCTCTCGAACAATCCGATTCCCTGCCGCGAACTCCTCTACCGCGGGTATTACGATGTCCGCAAGGTCTACAACTACGCCGCGGCCTATGACATCCTGATTGGCTACTATCGTGAGAACCAAGGGAATCCGCAGGGGATCACGCCGATCGAGGACTACTTCATCCGCGACACCCTGGCGCGGTGGACGACCGTCACGGGCATGGCCACGGGGAGCTGGACGTCGCCACCATGGCAGCGCTTTGATTCGGGCGGAATGTGGGAAACCGCACATAAGACGGGTGCTGCGTTTATTGCCTGCATGATGCCCAACTACTCGACGCCGTACTTCGGGACCGCGGGACTCAATGGCAACACCAAGACCTATAGCCACATTGTCTTCCCGACGCTGAACCATACATGGTTTAACCTGTACTTGGCCAACAACGTTGCCCCTGTCGGATTCCCGGGCGTTGCCACACGCATGGGGGTGGATGACTACTTGTTCGTCGCCAAGGACGGAACCACCAAGTGGGCCGACCGGATCAGCTATGCGGACACCCCATTGATGGGCCAGTGCATCGGTACCTATTACAACCTCCTGAAGTTGTTCAATCCCACCAAGACGCTTCCGCGCGTGGACGCCGCCATGGCCGTCGCCGCCAAGGGGCAACTATACGGGGACAAATTCATCTCCGACTCGGACCATAATCCCCGGTTCTTTGCCTGGAGCATCATGTGCAACGCGTGGCATTCGTCGTTCCGCTCGGTCGCCCAGCCGAAGTCGCTGGCGCTGCCGGAGACCGACTCCCAAAGCCCCACCAAGCAGATGAACACCGGTGGCATTTTCTACGTGCTTTGGTACAACCGTGAGTTGCCGCTGGGTAAGGCGGTGACGACGACCACGCCGACGACCGAGCCACTTATTCTGACCGCGCCGAAGAACCTGAGAAAGCTGCGGTAGGACCGTTTTTCGGGCCGTTTTAGCTGCCGAGCGGTTGGTTGCTCGGTGGCCACTATTCCGCAAGGAGCCGCGACTTGAGTCGCGGCTCCTTGTCATGAAAGAGGATAAGCGCCTGAAGTTGCGGCTCCTCGGTAGGATCCTTGTAAAGCGATGATTCTCGTCTATCTCGTCACCCTGGTCCTACTAGTTGCGCAGTTTGCGCTGCCACGGCGGCTGGCATTTCTTCCGCTGCTTATAGCGCTTCTGCATTTGGGGAATGTTTCGCTGGTCAGCGAGTTCACGCCGATGCGCCTGGTGATTATGGCGGGAATTGCCCGCGCGTTTTCCGGCGGATTTCTTCGCTGGTCGGCCACCAACCGTCTCGACCAATGGGTCGCGGCCTTTTCCATAGTGGCCTTGCTCAGCGCCTTTGGCCATAGCGCAAGCACCTATGTGCCGAGCCCGCTTATTGAACGCTGCGGCCTTGTGCTCAATGTTCTTGGGGCGTACCTCTACGCTCGCGCGTATACTGGCGCGGATGACTTTGTGGTGACGTTTTCGCGCTGCCTGGCGATCATCCTGATTCCGTTGAGTGCGCTTCTTCTGCTTGAGCAGACGACCGGCCACAATGCCTACTACTATTTGGGTGCGCGGTCGGACATGGCCGGAATGCGCAATGACGGATTTCGCGCGAAGGGGCCCTTTGGCCACGCGATTATTGCGGGTACCGCGGCCGCGGTGGCGCTGCCGTTTATGGTTTTTCTTTGGCGGCGGCATAAGGCGCTTGCCACTGTTGGCGCGCTGGCGGCTGTCGGCGGCGCCGTGGCAACCGCTTCAAGTGGTCCGCTGGCTGCCCTTGGGGTGATTATCGCGTGCTTGTTTCTTTGGCACTGGCGGCAACATCTCGGGCGCTTGCGAATAGCCGGTTACCTTGCGCTGGTGGTTCTCCATTTCACCATGGCGCGACCAGTTTGGTACCTCATTGCCCGGATCGACCTGGTCGGTGGAAGCACCGGATGGCATCGCTCGTCGTTGATTGATCGGGCAATAAGGAACCTCGACGAGTGGTGGTTGATGGGCACTGATTACACCCGGCATTGGATGCACTCCGGTGTGACCTGGAACCCAAACCACACCGACATCACCAATTATTATCTTCAATTGGGGGTGCTTGGCGGTTTGCCGCTGCTGCTGACGCTCGTGGCCATCATCGCCATTGCGCTCGGTTTCCTTGAAAAGAGTCTTCCGCTTGATCGACTGGGCGATACAGAGCGGGATTTTGGCGCGTGGTGCGTCTGGACGGCGATCATCGCGCACAGCGTTTCGTTTCTCTCGATTGCCTATTTTGACCAATCCTACGCGGGCTTCTTCCTGCTGATCGGTGCCACCCCGGCAATCCTCGAGGCCGCGCGCAGGGATGTTGATGTCGCTGATGAAGTGGACTGCGAGCCCCAGGCCTGCGGGAACCGCGCCCTTAGCCACTGAGATCAAAGCTATGTCAGGATATCGATCCATCGACGAGGTCGTCGCGTGGCGCGCCTGCGTCGGGTGCGGCGCCTGTGCCTACCTTGCGGGCCACAAGGCGATCGTGATGAGCGATTCGCCCCTGTGCGGGCAGCGCCCGGTGCGTACCGGCGCTGCGCTGGAATGCAGCGAGGCCGATCTGCTGGCAGTTTGCCCAGGAGCCGCCACCCGCGTGGCAGCAGACGACGCCGCCAACGGGCCCACCTTGGAGATCTGGGAAGGCCACGCGGTGGATCCGGAAATTCGCTTCAACGGGGCGTCCGGCGGCGCGCTGACAGCCCTTGCCGCCTATTGTCTTGAGCGTGGCGGGATGGACGGCGTGCTCCATCTCGGCGGGGATCCTCAGGATGTGCTGCGTAATCGCACGGTCTTGAGCAGCACCCGCAAGCAATTGCGTCAGAATGCGGGGTCGCGTTACTCGCCCGGGTCGGTGTGCGCGGGTATCCACCTTGCCGACGAGGTTGCCGGCCCGTGTGTCTTCATTGGCCAGCCGTCGGAAGTTGCTGGGCTGCGCAAGCTCCAGAGTGTCAGGCCCGAGTTGCGGGAGAAATTCGCCCTTGCGTTGTCATTTTTCTGCGCCGGTTCGCCGCCGAGCCAAGCGACGCTTGATTTGCTCCATGAGCATCAAATTGACCCGCGGCAGGTCAGCGAGCTGCGCTATCGTGGCCGTGGATGGCCGGGCCACTTTGCCGTCTGGGTCAAGGGGAAGTCAGATCCAGTGGTGGAGCTCACCTATGCCGAGTCGTGGGCATTCCTGCAGCGCTACCGGCCGTGGTCGGTGCAGATCTGGCCTGACGGCAGTGGCGAGCAGGCTGACATCACCTGCGGCGATCCGTGGTACCGCCCGGTGAAGCCTGGCGAGTGCGGGTCGTCCTTGATCATCGCGCGGACCGAGGCGGGCCGTCGGACGGTGCGCGCTGCCATGCAGGCGGGCTACCTTGAACTTGTGCCATTGGATTCCACCCAGCTGAGGGCATCCCAGCAGAACCTGATCAGCAAGAAAGGCGCGGTCTGGGGACGCTTGTTGACAATGCGGCTGCTGGGCATCCCGGCGCCGCGGCACGAAGGATACTCATTGTTCTCGCTGTGGCGGCGCCTGCCGCTGCTTGAAAAAGTCGCCTCCATCGCCGGCACCGCGCGGCGAATCATCCAACGCGGATACTACAAGCCGCAGCCGTCCGGGCCTGCCGCGGTGCCGGCCTCCCGCCGACCCACTCACAACCTGATCGACCGATGAAGCACGACATTCTCATGATCACCTACAAGCGCCCCGAGTATACCCGGCTGGCACTTTCCAGGCTTTTAGACACCTGCGACGAGTCGATGCGCGTGTGGGTTTGGCATAATGGCGACCATCGCGAAACGCTTGCGGTGGTTCGCGAGATGGCCTGCCATCCGCGGTTTTTTCACCTTGAGGTCAGCCCGGAAAACAAGCGTCTGCGCGAGCCGACGAATTGGTTCTGGGCCAACTCCACCGGCGAGTTCCTTTCCAAGGTGGATGACGACTGCCTTGAGCCCGACCATTGGGGCGCCACCCTGCGTGCGGCTCATGGTGCCAATCCCGAACTGGGGGTCATCGG
>JBILQA010000389.1:0-2739 GCA_044373535.1 Akkermansiaceae bacterium
CCTCTACCTGCTAGCCCGGCACCCGCGGCGCCGCGCCGACGCCCTGGCCCTGGCCCGCGAGCTCTACGCTCAGCCCAGCGGCATCCACCGCGTCTCGACCCTCGTCTCGTTCCTCTACGCCCTCGAGCACCACCCGGACGTCCCGCCCGCCGAACGCCACTCCTTGGCCCAACTCCATCCGAGCCCGCAGCGCGCCTATCAAAGCCTGTGCTCATACTGGCAGCGCCGCCACGACGGCGCTCCTATGGATGGCGTGCGCGACGCCCTCGTCGAGCTGGAAAAAAGCCTGCTCATCCCCGCGCAACAAAGCATCTTCCACCAGCCTGATCTAACAAACCCGGCGCCTCCTGGTTCATAGTTGTTTCACTCGACACCCAGCAGGGTGGCCTCTAATGCTTCCCAACCTTTCCCAACGGTTCCCATGCGAGTTGCGCTTTTCGGTGATATCCACGCTAATCTAGAGGCCCTTGAAGTGGTCCTCGCGGACGCGTCGGCGCAAAACTGCAGCGATTACGTCTGCCTGGGCGACATCGTCGGCTACAATGCGGACCCGGCCGCCTGCTTGGAAATCATCCGCGAGATGGGCTGTCCGGTGGTCAAAGGCAACCACGACGAGGACGCCGCCGGCGAGCATTCGCTCGACTTGATGAACCCCGTCGCCGCTCAGGCACTCCGCTGGACGCGCGAGCAACTCACAGAGGAACAGCGCCTCTGGTTGTCGAAAATCCGCATGGTGCGCCAAGTGGCTGATTTCACCATCGTCCATTCCACCCTCGACCAGCCACAGAGCTGGAACTACGTGACGAACAAATTCGACGCCATGTCGAATTTCTCCTACCAGTTCACCCAGGTCTGCTTCCACGGCCACACCCACGTGCCGCGGGTTTTCATCAAGGGCCAGAAAGTCCAACAGGTCCCTGCCGAGCCGGTCACCATCGAGGACGGCTCGAAGTACTTCATCAACGTCGGTTCGGTTGGCCAGCCACGCGATGGCGACTGGCGCGCGTGCTACGCGATCTACGACCTGCCGACGCGCACGATCACCTTCCGCCGCCTTGAGTACGATCTCGCCAAAGCCCAGGAGAAGGTGCTCGCCGCAGGCTTGCCCGAGATGCTCGCCACCCGGCTGGCCGACGGTTACTAGCAGGCAGGCGCACCCGCTGCGCGCGCCGGGCCACTGGCCGGCGCCCTAGCGGCGCGGCGGCCCGGCCAGCGCGCACCACTCGCGCCACACCGGCACATCCGCGGGCGCCCACGTGAGCATTTCTCCCTCGCTGCGGGTGATCCAGCGCAGCTCGGCATGTTCGCGCGCCTCGGGGGCGCCGCCGGTGAGTTCGCAGCGCCACGGCAGCAGGCGGATGTCCAGGTGCTCGTAGCGGTGCTCCACGGCGCTTAGGCGCTCGACCAGGCGAACCTCGCAGGCGAGCTCCTCGAGCAACTCGCGGCGCAGAGCGGCTTCTTCTCCTTCGCCGGCCTCAAGCTTGCCGCCGGGGAACTCCCAGAAGCCGGCAAGTGCGCGGCCGACCGCGCGGCGACAGGCAAGCACCCGGCCATCGAGATCCTCAATCAACCCGCAGACAACCTCGACCACCCATTCATTCAAGCGGGTCTCGCGCGCCGCGGCACGCCTAAAAACCCCACGAGGTTTCCCGCGTGCCAAAGCGCCGCCGCCGGGTTAAGTTGCGCCCGTGTCCACCCCGCTGCCCGCCCTGACCGGCCTCACCGCTGACGAAGTCGCCGCCATCCTCGCCGAGGAAGGCCAGCCTGCCTACCGCGCCACCCAGGTGCTGGACTGGGTCTATCAACGCAGGGCATCCACCTTTGCCGAGATGACCAACCTGCCCGCCGCCCTGCGCGAGTCGCTCAGCCGCCGGTTCCGCCTGCAGACGCTCATCCCCGCCGGCCAGACCGGCTCAATGGACACGACCTTCAAGTATCTCTTCCGCCTGCATGACGGGCGCTACGTCGAGGCCGTGCTCATCCCGGCCAACCCCGCGCTCTACGGCGAGAGCGCGGACCGGCGCACCCTCTGTGTTTCCTCCCAGGTCGGCTGTGCCTACGGCTGTAAGTTCTGCGCCTCCGGTCTCGCCGGCTTTGCCCGCAACCTCACCGTCGACGAGATCACCAACCAGATCCTCATGGCCGAAAAACTCTCCGGGGAAAAGGTCAACAACCTCGTCTTCATGGGCATGGGCGAGCCGCTCGCCAACCTGCCCAACCTCCTCAAGGCCATCGAGATCATCACCTCCCCATGGGGCCTCAACATCGGCTCGCGCCACCTCACGGTGTCCACCTCCGGCCTCGTCCCCCAAATCCGCGAGCTCGCCCTCAATCCCCGCCAAATCCGCCTCGCCATCTCGCTCCACGGCGCCACCGACGAGGTGCGCAACCGCATCATGCCCATCAACAAAAAGTGGCCCATCGCCGAGCTCATGGAAGCTCTCCACTACTGGACTTCGAAGAAAAAGCAGAAAATCACCTTCGAATACATCCTCATCGACGGCGTCAACGACTCCCTCGACCAGGCCCGCATCCTTGCAAAACTTGCCCGCTCGCTCAAAGCCAAGGTCAACCTGATTCCCTACAACACCGTTGAGGGCCTCGAGTGGAAGCGCCCATCCGCCGCCCACTGCCGCGCCTTTGCTGACATCGTCCGCGGCTCGGGCAACTTCGCTTCCCTGCGCCTCGAAAAGGGCCACGACATCGCCGCCGCCTGTGGCCAGCTGCGCCTCAAACAAG
>JBILQA010000390.1:0-2736 GCA_044373535.1 Akkermansiaceae bacterium
GCCGCCAAGGCCGGACGCCGCGGTGGTGGGGACGGCAAAGGTGGCCAAGATGGCGGCCACGCCTGAATTGCAAAGTGTGGCGCTGCCAGACCTGTTTGATTTGCTGCGACAGCCCAACCCGCCGCTGGTGTGCGACGCGCGAATGGGCATGCTTTACCGCCTTGGGCACATCCCGGGGGCAATCAGTCTGCCGGCAGGAAATTGGGAGGAAGCCTTTGCCGCGCACCGGGCGGAACTGGAGGCGGCGCGGGCGGCAGGACGCCGGCTGGTGTTCTACTGTGTTGATCCCGAGTGCCCGGACGCCCGCAAAACGGCGACCTGGGCGGCCCGCCAAGGGTTCAGTGGAGTCCTTGTCTATGAGGGCGGCATGCAAGAGTGGAAGGAAGCGGGGATGCCGGTTGAATGACGACAATCCTTGCTAGTCTGGCCCCGCGGGGTTTCGCTGCGTCCCTCAGTGAAACTCCACCGCCACCTCATCGAAGCCGCTCTTGACGCCCTGCGGCAAATTTTCGCCGAAAAACTCCACGCCGATCATGTGGTGGCGGACTTTTTCGAACGCCACCCGAAATGGGGCTCACGCGACCGCCGGCTATTTGCCGAAACCGTCTACGACATCGTCCGCTGGTGGCGCTGGTATGATTTTCTATCCGGCGGCGACGGCTCATCCACCAAGCCAAACGACGAGCGGATCCGCCAGGTGTGGGGCGCGTATTGGTTGGAGCGCGGCGGCGAGCTGCCAGATTTCATTGAAGGCGAGGGACTCGTCGAAACCGTGGCGGCCCGCAAGGTCGCCGAGGTCTCCCGCGCGATCCGCGCGTCAGTTCCCGACTGGTTTGATGCCCGTGGCGAGCATGAGCTTGGCGAGGAGTGGCCAGCGATTCTCGCTTCGCTCAACGAGGCGGCCCCGGTGTTTCTGCGTGCCAACCGACTGCGCGCCAATGCCGAGAAGGTGGCCGCCGCGCTGGCCCGCGAGGACATCGAGGCAGTCCCCGTGCCCGGCCTGCCCGACGCCTTCCGCCTGGAAACCCGCCGCAACCTGCGCAACACCCGCGCCTACACCGACGGCTTGTTTGAAATCCAGGACGCCAACTCGCAAAAAATCGTCCCGATGTTGGAGGTTGCCCCGGGGATGACCGTGGTGGACGCCTGTGCCGGCGCGGGCGGCAAGACGCTCCAGATCGCGGCCACCATGTTTGGCCAAGGGCGCCTGATAGCCATGGACATCCACTTGCCCAAGCTTGACGAGTTGCGGCGCCGCGCCAAACGCGCCAGCGCAATCAACATCGAGACCCGCCACCTCAAGCCGGACGCAGCCGTCGATGACCTTCACGGCCAAGCCGACCGCCTGCTCCTTGACGTCCCCTGCTCAGGCTCTGGCGTCCTGCGCCGCATGCCCGACGCCAAGTGGAAACTCCGCCCGGGCGATCTTGACCGCCTTTGCCAAGTCCAGGGACAAATCCTCCGCCGCCATGCTCCGCTGGTCCGCCCGGGCGGCGCCATGGTCTACGCCACCTGCAGCATTTTCCCATCCGAAAATGCCCACCAAGTGCAGGCGTTCCTCGCCGAGTCCCCGGGCTGGACGCTTGAGGCTGAACAACAACTCTTCCCCGAGTCGGGCGCCGGCGATGGTTTCTATGCCGCCCGGTTGCGCCGCTCATCCTAGGTGCTATCCTCCCTCATGATGAGGAAGAACATGTTGTTTGTGTGCGAGAAGAACGGCCCCCGCAGCAAAACGGCCGAGGTTCTCTTTTTTGAGAACATGGACATCAACCCGAAGTCCGCCGGCCTCACTCCGGACTCTGAACAACGCCTCTCCCACCCACGCATCCGCTGGGCCGACATCGTCTTCGTCATGGACCAACCCGAGGCCGACGCGGTCCGCGCCAAATTTGCCAAGTCGCTTGCCGACAAGCCGCTCGTCGTCCTCGATATCCCCGACGACTTCATCTACCTGCAGCAACCCCTTGTCGCCTTGCTGCAAAAACGCGTTGCTCCCTATCTGCCGTGAGGAACCGCCGGCGCCGAGCTTGAGTGTCAAGGGGACGATTCTCACCCCATGGGGTGAGCCGCCTCGTTGGTGGCAAAGTCCGCTTGCACCGTTTGACCGCGCCTAGCATCTTCCTCCCATGCAAGGTCTCTTATCCCCGTTGCGGATCATCATCCTCCTCCTTATCTCAGCCTTGGTCGTCACCGACTGCGCGATGGCGGAGGAAGCGCCCGCGACCGCCGGCCCGCCGGTGCCCGCCGATGCGGATCTGGGAAAGGTTTTAGCCGGCTTGGTTGGCACTGAGTGGGTCCTTGAGGATCTTTGTGGCACCCCGGTGGTGCATGAGAGCCAAGCGACATTGACATTCACCGCGCTCGACAAGGTATCCGGCCGCGGGTCGGTCAACCGCTTTGGTGGCGCCCTTGCCATCCAAGACGGCAAGCCAAAGATGGGCCCATTCATGCTCACCCGCATGGCCGGTCCAGAGCCGCTGATGAATCAGGAGCAGGCTTATTTGGATGCTCTGGGCAAGGCAACGAGCCTCGAGGTGAAGGGCAACACCCTCACGATCCACGCCCAAGGCAAAAATCAGCCGCTTCGCTTTACCCGTCTGAACACGCAGAACAAATAAACCTCTCTCAGGCTCAGCGCGGAATGAGGCGAAATAGGAAGCGGGTTTTCACACAGATCCAGATGGCGAGCAGAACCACGGCTGCGCTGAAGGTCGTTGCCGGAAGGCCGCCGCCAAG
>JBILQA010000075.1:0-9300 GCA_044373535.1 Akkermansiaceae bacterium
CTCGACTCAGCGAGCGGTACTCAACTTCCCGATCTCGGGCGTACCGGTCGAGCGCGCGATGGTTCATGCCTATGGCCTGATTAAGGCGGCCGCCGCCGAGGCCAATGCCGAGCTCGGTGAGTTGCCCGCCGAGACCGCGGCCTTGATCGCCGTGGCAGCCCGCGAGATCGCCGCCGGCGTCCATGACGCGCATTTCCCGGTCGACGTCTATCAGACAGGCTCGGGCACCTCGACGAACATGAACGTCAACGAGGTCATCGCCAACCGCTGCTCGCAGTTGCGCGGCAAGCCGCTTGGCTCCCACGACCCGGTCCACCCCAACGACCATGCCAACCACGGCCAATCGTCTAACGACACCTTTCCCACCGCCATCCACGTGGCGGCCGCCCGCGCCCTGGACGACGGGTTGATCCCCGCGCTCGACGCCCTGCATCTGACGCTTGCCGCCAAGGCCGCGGAGTTCCACCCGGTTCTCAAGATTGGCCGCACCCACCTGATGGACGCCACCCCGATGCGCCTTGGCCAGGAGTTCTCCGCCTTTGCCACCCAGGTTCAGCGGGCGGCCCAGCGCGCGCGCCAGGCGCTCGGCGTCCTGTTGGAACTGCCGCTGGGCGGCACCGCCATCGGCACCGGCCTGAACCGCCACAAGGACTTCCCCCGCCTTGCCATCGCGCGCATCGCCGCCGCCACCGGCCTGGCCTTCCACCGCGCCACCAATCCGTTTGAGGCCCAGGCATCCCGCGACTCCATCGTCGACGCCCATGGCCAGCTGAACACCATCGCTGTTAGCCTCTTCAAGGTCGCCAGCGACATCCGCCTGCTTGCCTCGGGTCCGCGCTGCGCACTGGGAGAGATCAGCCTGCCGGCAACCCAGCCGGGCTCCTCGATCATGCCAGGCAAGGTCAACCCGGTGATGTGCGAGGCACTCACCATGGTCGCCGCGCGGGTCTTCGGCAACCAGGCCACCGTCACCTGGGCAGGCGCCAACGGGCATCTCCAACTCAACACCTTCATGCCGGTGATGGCCGCCGCCCTGCTCGAGTCCATCCACCTGTTAACAACGGCGGCCAGCGCGTTCCGGGAAAAGTGCGTCGCCGGCGTCACGGCTAACAACGAGCGCTGCGCCGGGCTCATCGAGGGCTCGCTCGCCATGGTCACCTCGCTGGCTCCGGCAATCGGCTACGCCAAGGCCGCTGCAATCGCCAAACAGGCCATGGCCGAAGGAACAAGCGTGCGCGCCATCTGCCACGCCCAGCGCGCCGAGCTCGGCCTGAGCACCGCGGAGCTCGACTCCCTGCTGGATGCCGCCCGCATGGCCGGTGACGCGGAGTGAAAAACCACAACCAAAAACCACAACCCGCGGTGGAAAACCCGCGGTGGAAAACCCGCGGTGGAAAAAAATTCGGGGCCGCCTCCACTGAAAACCCAGTGGAGACGGCCCCATTTTTTTCACAGCGTGGTTGCCGCCGACCGCCCCCGGAAAACGGCAACCAAGATGCTATGAGGGGCATCCGGCCTCTTCGTCCCGGACTCCACGGCTGCCCGGCCGGGGAGATTGCATGCTGGAGGCGAACTCCAGCATGCGGCGGTAAGAAGATGCATTGGACACGCAGGGGTTTTAGCAAGCAGCGTGCCCACCGGCGGCGAAGAACCTTCCGGGAGCTCGGAGGGTATGCTTAAGGCCATAAAAATAAGGCATTTATCGCAAACCAAACGGAATCTCCGCAGGCCTTTGTGGCCGCCCCTGAGCACAACGGCGCGGCGGCGAATCCGTGCGGGACGCAAC
Source organism: Akkermansiaceae bacterium (assembly GCA_044373535.1). Taxonomy (GTDB): domain Bacteria; phylum Verrucomicrobiota; class Verrucomicrobiia; order Verrucomicrobiales; family Akkermansiaceae; genus JBILQA01. Next base: position 1,787 of record JBILQA010000075.1, read on the forward strand.
CTTTCGCGCGCGGCGCGCGGCGGAATGCAACGCGCGGCGCGGTGGGGATTCGAGTCTGCAGGCGCGCATGGCCATTTGGGGGTGTCCCTTTGGGGATTTTCGGCTAAGTGCACGTGTGCCCGATGCCGAGATTGATCCAACGCCGCAGCCGTGGCTGCTGCGGATCCCGGCTGTGTTCGCCGGCATGACTGGGGAAATCCTCGGCGAGCTGGGGGCCACGGCGGCCAAGCGACTCGGCAGCGACTACCACCTCGTGAAGCTCAAGCGGCCCGCCGCGCTGGCGCACTCCGACGCGGCGAAATTCATCCGCTGGAACGTTCCGCTGCACCACAGCTGGCCGTGCTCGCCCGGCGAGGTTGAACGCTTCATTGAAAAAGCCGCCACCGCGCTGGCTTCCAAGTTTGCCGCCGCGGGCGTTCAAGCCGTCATGCTCGGCGCCATCGACCCCGGCTCGCCTAACCGCCAGTTCCGCACCTTGGCGTCCAACTTGCGCGGCCGCACCCTGCAGCTCTTCGCCCCCGAGGTGGCCGCCTGCGGCGTCGGGGACCAGGACGCACAGCGGCCAAGCCTGTTTGCGTTGTTAGGCAGGGAGGGCCTCTTCGCCGGCGTGCAGACGCCGCGCGCCAGCAACGGGTTCTTCCCGGGAGGGACGAAGTTTATCAGCCAGAGCGCCGAGGCGACCATCAGCCGCGCCGGCGCCAAGATCGCCGAGGCACTGCACTTCCTGCCGCTCCGCCGCGCGCTGCCAACGGCTGGCGCCGAGTGGCTTGAGCTTGGCGCCAGCCCCGGTGGAATGACCTCCGAGCTGCTCCAACGCGGCTTCCGGGTCACCGCAGTGGACCGCGCGCCGCTGGATGCGCGTCTCGATGGGCGCCCGGGGCTCACCTTCGTGCGTGGCGACGCGGGCCACTTCTCTCCCGCCGCTGGCGCGCGCTTCGCGGCGATCCTCTGCGATCTCAACAGCGCCGCCGAGCAGTCCATCGGCCATGTCCTGCGGCTAACCGAATCGCTGGCCCCGGGCGGCCTGGTTGTCTTCACCCTGAAGTTTGCCGGCGTCGAGTCCTTCGCCGCCATCAACCGTTTGTTCGCGGCCGTGACCGGGCGGGCGGCGGCAGCGGGCCTGCGCCTGCTCGCCACCACCCACCTGACCTATAACCGCAAGGAGTTCACCCTGTTCTTCGAGCGCCAGGGCTAAACTCAGGGACACTCAATGAGCGCCTCAAGCTTGGTCGAGACCAGCAGGCAGCGGACGGCCGCCCCCGGGAATGCCTTTTCCAACACCGTCCGGTAGGCCGCCATCTGCCCGCTGTGGCGCTCTAGCAACTCGGCCGGGCTGGCCACCGCGTCGGTTTTAAAGTCGATGACCTCCGCGCTAACCACTGCGCCTAACTCGTCGCGGTGGAGGTGGAGCCTGTCAATGATGCCGCTGAGCCAGCGGCCGTCGATGAGCGCCTCAACGGGCTGCTCGCGCAGAAGCTCCACCCGGCGCGCGCCACGCTCGAAAACCGCGCGCAGCGCCGGAACGTCCAACAACTCCGCGACGCGCCGTCCAACCTCGCTCTGTGGCAGTACCGGGCGCGCCTCGTCGATCCAGCCGACCTGTTCAAACGCGGCATGCACCTCGGTGCCAAACGCCATGCCGCCACTTGAATGCCGCGCGCCGGCGAGGCCAGCCGTGGTCACTGCCTTGGCATGACCGCTGGGCGTCGTGCGCTCACGCCGCTGCACGGCCGCGGGCAGGGCAAGATTTGCCGCCTTGGCCGCAGTCGGCTCCAAGGGCTGAAAACCCTCATACCAGTTAGGCGAGCCGCTCTGGAAAACCACCCCGGCTTGGTCCGCCGCAGGCAGGACGCTGAGCATCCAGTTAGCCAGCGAAGCGCGGTCATGGTCGGCGGACTTCGCTGGCGGGTCCAAGAAAACATAGAGTCCGCGCTTGGCCCGGGTGAGCGCCACATAGAGCGTGCAGAATGCCTCGTAGCGCTGGGTATCCCCCCAGCGTTGCTCGGCGGCGCGCATCTCGGGCAGCACGCCGCGCACCCACTGCGCCGGCACTTGGCTCATCCACGTGGCCGCCTCGGCGACCTCGAAATGCTTCGCGCTCGGAATGCTCTCGTGCGCCAGCTCGGGCACAATGACCAAGTCAAAGCCAAGCCCCTTGGACTTGTGGATGGTCATCACCTGCACGGCGGCCGCGCCCGGGCTCTGCGAGACCTCCAGGCGGCCCACACGGTCGGCCGCCTCGCGCGGCGTCACCCCGCCGGCGGCGTCAAGCACCACGAGCGCCGCAATGATCTCCCCGGCACGCCGCCGACCAAACTCCGACCAATCCGACCACACCTCGGCGACCAGCTCCTCGACCATGCCACCAAAGCCGACTTGCCCGGCACGCTCTAACAAGCCCTCCCAGCCCCTCTGCCAGAATCCGCCGTAGTGCGCGCCGAGCACCGCGCCAAGCGGCGACATGCGCACCACCTCGGCGGCAAAGTTGTTAGACGGATCAGCCAGCCAGAGCAGGAGGTGCCAGAGGGCGAGGCCGACTGGGTGGTCTTTGGCCGGCTGGCGCGCGCCCTCCTCGACGACGTCGAAATTCTCGCTGCGCAGCAAGTCGGCGACCTCGCGTGCCTGCTTGCGGGTGCGCAGGAGCACTCCGCAGGTCATCGAGCGCGAGCCAACCTCAAGCTCGCGCAGGAGTGCGACCATGCGGGTGAGCCCCTGGCCCTTTTCCGCCATCACCTCGACGCGCGCCGCGCCGGCCAAGCCCGCGGTGGTATCGGCCGAAACATGCCTCTGCCACGCCCAGCGGGCGGCCACCGGGCCAAACAATTCCGCCATGGTCGCCGTGTCGCCGCAAACCTGGTTAACCAGATCCAACACCGCCGGGCACGACCGCCGGGACTCGACCATCGTGGCGCTGTGCAGGCCGTCGCCGTAGCGCTCGCCAAGCTCGTCAAACAATCCCACCTCGCCACCGCGCCATGCGTAGATCGCCTGCTTGCGGTCGCCGACGACAAACATCGATCCGTCCTCCGCGGCAACGGCCTCATCGATGAGCGGCACCAGCCCGGCCCAGTCGCTGCGGCTGGTGTCCTGGAACTCGTCCAACAGCCAGTGGTCGTAGCGCGCGTCGAGGCGGAAATCCACCGCCTCGCGCCGCAGGCGCGCATCCTCACTGTGGCTCCACGCACCCATGAGCAGCTTGACGTCGTCAAAGCCAAGGCGCCCGCGACGGCGCAGCCGCTTCTCGCAAAGACCGTCGTAAACCTCCACCACGGCGCGCACCGCCTGGGTGCGCTCGCAGGCGGCCGCCATCTCGCAGTTAGCCAGCATCATCAGCGCCTCGCGCAGCGCCACGGCGGTGGCCCCATCGATCGTGAAGTCCTTGTAGAATCTCGCCGCGAGGTGCGGCCCACTCTCCAACAGGCCAGGGAGGATGCTGTCGCGCACGCCGTTGCTGGCTTGCATCAACAGGCCGCTGCCAACGGTGTGCGACTCGAGGGTGTCGATAAGCTTCTCGAGGCACGCGCGCTGGCGCTTGTCGGAATAGGTGAGGTGCTCAAGCCCCGCGCGGGCGCGGGCGGCAAGGGCATGCTTGTGGCTCTCCCAATCCTCGCGGGCGTTGGCGCTCAGCGCCGCCGGGCCCCAGGCAAGGGCCCGCGCGGTGCGCAAGCGCCCGTGCCAGGTCTGCACGAAGCGCCGCAGCCCCTCGCTGACCTTCTGGTCCTCGCGCCCAATCATCGCGCGCCGAAACGCGTGGAAAAACTCCCCGCCGCCATCCTCAAAGGTGCCACCGAGGATCTCGGCTAACAGCTCATCCTTGGCCGCGTCCGCCCGCGGCCCCTCCAACAGGTCGAACGTCCCGCCTGTTAGACCAAGCTCGTACTGGAACCCACGCACCACGCGGGCAAAGAAGCTGTCCATGGTGCCCAGCGTGAGGCGGGGCAGCGCACGCACGGTGGCTTCCAGGGCGGCGGAGAAATCGGCCTCCTGCATGCCGAGGTCGGCGAGGAGCTTGGCGGCGGTGGCCGGATCGCTCGCCGCGGCGGCAAGTTTGGTGAGCACCGCGTCGGCGAATTCGCCCGCCGCCTTGCGCGTAAAGGTTAGCGCGACGATCCGCTCGGGCTCCACGCCACGCGCGATGAGGCCCACGATGCGGTTGCTCAGCTGATAGGTCTTGCCGGTCCCTGCGGACGCGAGGATCTGCAGGTTTTTTGCTAGAATGGGGATCCTGCTCATAGTTCCACGCCCTCAGGTTCGATGGATTCCTCCAGGCGGACGACGACCCGGTCCGCCTCAGCGCGCCACTTGAGTGGCGGGGCGAACGCCTCGGCGGCGTGGCCGCGCGGGACCAAAACCGCAATATCGTCATACTCGACCGTCTCGGCCGGCGGCCAGAAAACACCCGCAGCAATCTGATTGGTTAGCCAGGTGGCGCAGTCCTTGGCACAAGCGAGATCCTGCGCGCCGAAATCGCGCCACTCGTGGACGGCCACTTTGTCCTCGGTGTCGGCAAGGGAGAAATATGCGGGAATGGCAATGGCGCCAAACTCCTCCTCCACACCTAACACATACAAGGGCAGCTGAAGGTTGAGCCACAGGAAGTCTGCCGGCTTGCCCCTGTGAAGGCCGGCAAACACGGCGGGGCAATCGGCACCTTGCAGGTGAGCGGGGACCTGGCTGCTGGGAGTCAGCCGCTTGCGGTGGGCGCCTTCAACCGCCTCGACTTTTCCCGTCTTGTAGTCGATGACGCGCACTTCGCCGGTGGAAGCATGGCGGTCGATGCGGTCGATCTTGGCCTTCACCACGGTATCGCCGAGCGTCAGGGTGACGCCGCGCTCAACGGCGATGATCTCCCAGCCGTCGGCCGCCTGGCTTGCCTGCACGCGTGAAAACCAGACGAGCCGTTGGCGCAGCGCCTCAGTTTGAATGCTCACCGAGAGTGGCACGCGCTGGCCAAACCGCTCGGCGACAACCCGGTCCAACTCCGCGGAAACCCAGGCATGAATTGCCGCGCTTTCCTGATAGGCGCGCGCCTGCACGTCGCGCCCCCAACGCTCCAGAACCTCATGGGCAACGTTGCCGAAATCCCGCGCGTCCCATTCATGCCGGTCGGGCGCCCCGGCGCGCATGCCCACCACCTGCTTGAGGTAATAACGGAACGGACACGCCAGATAGTCGCGCAGCGCAGTGACACTCACAGCCGCGCGCGGCGCCACCACCGGCGCGCGCCACTGCTGGTCAGCCTGCCAGCGGACGCCGGCCTCGGCCACCTCGATTTCGGCAAACAACTGCTTCACGCGCCCGGGGAGCTGCGGGCCGGAGACGGCCAACAACAGGCGCGAGGGCAGCAGCCCCTCGCCACCGGCGCCGGTTTTGCCGCATAGGATATCGACGCGCCCACCGCTGCGGCGGGATTCCAACAGCGCATGATAGAGGTAAGCGTCGCGCGCCGCGCGCTGGGCATCGGTAACCAGCCCCAACAAGCGCCTGCTAGCCTCGCCAAGCCATGGCTCGCCACCGCCGCGGGCGGGCACCTTGCCCTCGTTGACGCCGCAGAGAACCAGGTGGCTTGCGGGCTCGTGCAGGAGCTCAAGCCAGCCTTGGACGTCGATGACACGCCCAGCAGGTGGCTCGGGAGGAGCGGACGGCAGCGAGTCAAGCATCAGGTCGAGCCAGAAGCGCGCGCCGCGGCGGGTGCATTGGATAACCGGGGTGGCAGCGACCAGCCACTCGGTAATGTGCGCGGCCTCGTCCTCGGCGCCGCGTGCGAGGATGTCGATCATCCGCGCCAGGGTTGCGGGGAAGTCCTGCCCCAACATCCCCGCGCGCCAGCTTTCCATGGCGCTGGCCGCGTCAAGCACCGCCTTGACGGCGAGATCTTCACTTTCTTTTTCCGGGTCGAGGCGGCGGCGCAGGTCGGCGACGGTTTTGAGCATCCAGCGGTCGCGCAATTTTGCGAGTTCGCGCGCGGTTTGGGCGCGGCGAGCGACCCCCAGCCAGCGGACCTGCGGCAGGGTGAGCAGGTCAGCCAGCGCGGCAAGCGTTGGCTCGGCAAGCCAGTTGGACCAGACACGCAACCAGCGGGCCAGGCCGCTGGTCACCACGGCGGCAGCCGGGTGGAACGCCGGCCAGCCAGCCCGCGAGAATGCGCGCGCCAGTTCGTCGCCAACCTCACTGTCGGCCGACCCCAATGCCAAACAGTCCGAGGTGCTGCCTGCCGCTGCGACCCTTCGGAGTGCTTCGGCCGCCTGCTGCCGCGGGTCGGCCAGCACGCTAACCGAGCCGTTTGCATCCGGCCAGCCGAGGCTGCGCGTGCCCCAGGCATCCAGCGGCCGGCCAAAGGCCGAGAAGTTCTGCGCTTCGCTCTCCGGGGCGGCAACCAAGGCGCTGAGCGCGGCCGGCCAGCGAGCCCACGCGCGCTCAGCCACAGGGGGGAAATCCGCCACTCCCACGAGCACCAGCTGCATCGGCGGCTGCGGCTGGCGCACCGCGGTGGCGAGCAATCCGCTGCGGCTGCGAAACCCCCACTCCTTGAGCTGCTCCTCAACCTTCACCTCAAGCCTAGCAAGCACCTCCCAGCGGTCCGCCTCAATCGACTTGCCCAGCCGTTGCGCCGCGCTCACCAAAGTAAGGCCGTTTTCCTGCAAGCTGCGCCGCAGCCGGACCATCTCAAGGGCCAATCCGCTTGCCCAGCCCGCATCATCCTCCTCAGGTGCCTGCGGGAAAAGCGCGCTGTACTTGCCCCAATCATCAACCTCTTCGAGCACCTCAATCCACGCAGCCCGTTCAACCCAGTCCGCCGCCACGCCTTCCTCGTCGCGCTGCAAAAACCATCCGGGAGTGACCACCTTGGGTGCCAAAACGCTTCCGGCGGCTTCCGCCAAGGCTTCCCGCAGCCGCCGGCCGCTCTGCGCGGTCGGAACGACGACCAGCATCCCCGGCAGCGCGTCACGCCGCTCAAGCAACCACCTGACAGCCTCAGCCAAAAAGGGTCGCTCCCAGCCTAAAAAAACCCGCGCCTCATCCATCCGCAATCTCTAGCGGGGACGACCCGGGACGCGCCACGAAAAACCGTCGGCAAACGCGCCGGCTTGCCCGCAAACGGCGTGGTTGCAGGGATTGCCGCCCGCGGGCCGCGGCTATCTTTTATTCCTGCGCTCGTGGACGGCCTCAAGCTCGGGAGCCAGCGGCACCTCGTCGCGCGGGTGGCCATGGAGCGGTTCGTCCTGATAGGCCTCGGGCCACTCGAGGTAGCGCGCCTCGGCGGCCTCGGCGGCTGCGCGCAGGTCATCCTCGGCGAGGTTGACGCCTTCCTGAGCCAAGCTCGCCTCGCGGTCCTGATCAACGCCAGCCGAGCCGACATTGTCCTCCTCGAGGTTTTCACCCGCATTGCTGATGTCATTATTGAGCGGAATCATGGGACTGTTGGGGTTAGGTTTTCAGCTACCCCGACGTTCATGCATTCCGCGTTCCGGGATGGACGGGAGCGCGCAATCCTGACTGGTGAGGAGCTTAAG
>JBILQA010000391.1:0-2733 GCA_044373535.1 Akkermansiaceae bacterium
CCGGAGTTCCTGCGCGACTTCTCCGACTACCGGATGATCATCTACGCCGCGCTGATTATTCTCCTGATGCTCCTGCGTCCGGCCGGGCTGTTCTCCATCAACCTGAAACGCCGCAAGACGACATGAGCGCGCCGTTGTTGGAACTGGAAAACGCCACCATCAGGTTCGGTGGCCTCATCGCGGTTTCGGACCTCACCCTGGCCGTTGGGGAAAATGAACTTGTTGGCCTGATCGGCCCGAACGGCGCGGGGAAAACCACCGCCTTCAACATGGTCACCGGCGTCTATCGCCCGACCAGTGGCCGGATCCTCCTCTGCGGCAAGGACACGCTTGGCATCAAACCCAATCGCCTGGCAGCCCGCGGGATTGCCCGGACGTTCCAGAACATCCGCCTGTTCGGCTCGCTCAGCGTGTTGGACAACATCCGCGTGGCCGCCCGCCTGCACAACCCGCAGGGGTATTTCGGCGCGCTCTGGCGCGGCAAGCGGTGGCAAGCCGCCGAGGCGGAAACGGAAAAAAATGCCCTTGAGCTGCTCGAGATTTTCAACCTCGCCGACCAGCGCGACACGTTGGTCCTCTCCCTCCCCTACGGCGACCAGCGCAGGCTTGAGATTGTCCGCGCCCTGGCGACCCGCCCGAAGCTCCTCCTCCTCGATGAGCCGGCCGCCGGCATGAACCCGGCGGAAAAGGACGCCCTGATGCGCCTCATCCGCTTTGTCAAAGAGCGTTACCAGCTCTCCGTGCTCCTCGTCGAACACGACATGAAGGTCGTCATGGGCATCTGCGAACGCATCGCGGTCCTCGAATACGGCATCAAAATCGCCGAAGGCACGCCGAAGGAAATCCAGGGCAACCCGAAAGTCATCGAAGCCTACCTTGGCGCCGCCGCCATCTGAACCATGCTTACGGTCGAAAACCTCCACGTCAGCTACGGCGCCATCAAGGCACTCCACGGCGTGAGCCTGAAGGTCCCGGAAGGATCCATTGTCACCCTCATCGGCGCCAATGGCGCGGGCAAATCGACCACCCTGCGCGCCCTCTCAGGCCTGATCAAGTCCACCGGCTCAATCACCTACGACGGCCAGGAAATCTCCCGCCTGCCGGCCAACAAGATCGTTGCCCGCGGCCTGTGCCACGTCCCGGAAGGCCGCATGGTTTTCGCCAACCTCACCGTCCAGGAAAACCTCCGCATGGGCGCCTACCTCCAGAGCGACCGGAAATGGATCGCCGCCCAGACCGAGTACGTCTTCTCCCTCTTCCCCCGCCTCAAGGAGCGCGCCGCCCAGGCCGCCGGCACCCTTTCCGGCGGCGAGCAGCAGATGCTGGCCATCGCCCGCGCCCTCCTCAGCCGGCCGAAGTTCCTCATGCTTGACGAGCCGTCGCTCGGCATCGCCCCCCTGCTGGTGAAATCCATCTTCGAGCGCATCGTGGAAATCAACCGCGAGCAAGGGCTCTCGATCCTCCTCGTCGAACAAAACGCCAACCTTGCCCTCGACGTTTCCTCCTACGCCTACGTCCTGGAAACCGGCAAAATCCTCCTCGAGGGCCCCTCCGCCCAGCTCAAACTCGACCCCCAGGTCCAGGCCAGCTATTTGGGAGCCTAGGAAGTTTTCCCCTCATCCATGGTCCACCCCGATCCATCGTTCCGCTACCTGGGAACTTTGAAGACTTACTGGATTCGCCTGATCCTCGGCAAGTTGCTTAGCGGCCTCGCGATTTTAGCCATTATTCTTCTCATCTCCAGCTTCCAAGAGCGCGGACTCATTGGAATCCCGGGCACTTCCGCGCTGCTCCTCATCCTCCTCGCCGCGGCCTGGGCGTTGTTTTTCGCTAACTTCGTTCCGCGCCCCCGCTGCCCCGAGTGCGCCCGGAAAATGCAGAGCTCCCGCATCGTTCCCGCCCATCCCAGCCCTTCCTCGGAGAGCGCCTTGATCCTCAGTTGCAGCCACTGCAAAACCTATCTTGATCTTGCCGTCTCGGAGATCTGAGAGGAACGAGGAGAGAAAATTCGCGGCTCGTCCGCGGGAAGCCAGTCATTGCTCCACTTGGAGCCCCTTATGGCTGAAAAATTCGTTCGTCGTGTAGCGATCGATGGCAATCTGGCGAGCAGCATTCCAGGCCAAAACCATGCTCAATAGACAGCCGACCACAAAGATTGTCCGCCGGCTGGCCCAGTACGCCCGCTGCCACCGCGTCCCCATGAACCCAAACTCAAGCACATAGACAAGCGAGTACGCCACGTTTGCCCCCACAAACCCAAAGGCAAACTGCAACACCGTGAACCACGCCGGCGCCGTCGCCATGTCAATTGCACCAGCAACCTCGGAAGTCAGGAAAAACCCTCCCAGGCTCGCCAACGCCAGCAATCCAAGGAAGATCCACCGCCGCCGCCGCTCCCAATAGCGTATCGCCTTCATCCGATAATTAGCGGCATCAACGGCTTGACCCATGACCTCTCTTAACTCTCAAGCCAACCACCTGCCATCTTTTGTTGGCTCGACAGGGCTTCAATTTCATTCCCGCGGTGGTTCCGCCCGAACGCCGGGATGTCATTGCATCCCGGGATGAGGAATGTCGCCAAGCCGCCCGGCCGCACCCCCTTTAGCGCCCGCCTCCTATCATTTGCAGTCCCCGTCACCCTCGTGACGCAAGGGATTAGCTTTGCTATTCGGCAGGATCTCTGGCATTCCGAGCCGGCCTGAGCCTGTAGCTATCCCGAACTCCCGGGATCGA
>JBILQA010000076.1:0-9283 GCA_044373535.1 Akkermansiaceae bacterium
GAGGAACTTCCGCTCCTGCTCGGGGATGCCGAGGCGCTCGAAGGTCTCCTTGATTTCATCCGGCACATCGTCCCACGAGCGCTTCGGCGCCTGGCCGTCGCTGAGGTAGTAGCGGATCTTGTCGAAATCGATGTTCTCCAGGTCCTTGGTCGCCCAGTGGGTGGGCATCGGCTTCTCGCGGAACACCTTGAGCGCCTTGTGGCGGAACTCAAGCAGCCACGGCGCCTCCTTCTTGACCTCCGAGATGTAGTCGATGGTCGCCTCGGTCAAGCCGACGCCGGCGTCAAACTTGTGGCGTTCAGGAAAGCGGAAGTCGCCCTTGCCGCGATCAATCTCGATCGCGCTGCGGGTTTCGGCATCTAGCACTGGGGCTTCGTAGGACATGGGAAAAATCGGTTGGCTGTTAAACGCAGGCAAGTGCCTCATCCTTGAGGAAGTCGTATCCCTTCTCCTCAAGCTCGAGGGCAAGTTCCGGGCCGCCGGACCGCACAATGCGCCCTTCGGCCATCACGTGGACGTGGTCGGGTTTGATGTAGTCGAGCAGGCGCTGGTAGTGGGTGATGAGCAGGAAGCCACGGTTGGGCGAGCGCATCTCGTTGACCCCCTTGGCGACGATCCGCAGGGCGTCGATGTCGAGCCCGGAGTCGGTCTCGTCCAAGATCGCATACCCCGGCTCAAGCATCATGAGCTGGAGGATCTCGTTGCGCTTCTTCTCGCCGCCGGAGAACCCTTCGTTGACCGCGCGGGCGGTGAACTTGCGGTCCATTTCCAGGATGTCCATCTTGGCGTAGAGCTCCTTGTAGAACCCGACGGCATCAATCTCCTCGCCCTTGGGCAGGCGCGCCTGGCGCGCGGCGCGCAGGAAGTTCGCGTTGGATACTCCGGGGACTTCCGCGGGATATTGGAAGGCAAGAAAGATGCCGGCGCGCGAGCGCTCATCGACCGACATCGCCAAGAGGTCCAGACCGTCCATGGTCACCGAGCCGCCGGTCACCTCGTAACTCTCGTGGCCGGCGATGATCTTCGAGAGGGTCGACTTGCCTGAGCCGTTCGGACCCATGATGGCATGCACCTCACCGCGCGGGATCTCCAGGTTGACTCCTTTGAGAATCTCGGTGTCTCCGATGCGGGCGTGTAGGTCTTGGATCAGAAGGCTCATGGACGGGTGCTAGGGTTCAGTTTGAAGGTTTTTGCTGGTCTTGGCTCTGGGCGCTGGGCTTTTGGCGCTGGGCTTTTGGCGCTGGGCTCTGTGCGCTAGGCGCTTGGCAGTTTGCCACGCAGGGTGATCTCGACGTTCTCGATGACCGCCCCCTCGGGAAGGATGATGAAGTCGGACAGCTCAACGCCGGGCTTAAAGACCACGTCGTGAATCGTGTTGCTCGCCATGTCGTGGAAATGCCCGTGCTCGCTGAGGTTCGGACAGTAGCGCGATGGGCCGCGCTCAAAGTTGACCTGCCGGACAAGACGGTGCTGCACCAAGGCTTCCAAGCAGTTGTATACGGTCGCCAGGGACACCGACGGCAGGCCCTCCTTGACCTTCATGAACACGTCGTTGGCCGTCGGGTGGTCCATGTCGCGATTGAGCACCCGGAAGACCTCGCGGCGCTGCCGGGTCATGCGCAAGCCTCCCACCGCTTCGAGCGGTCCGGGGGAATTCTCAAAGGAATGCTCGTCGGTGACCATGACCGCGGCAACCTAGGCTGCGGCACGCCAGTTTCAAGAATAATTCCAATTTTAATTCCAGTTCCCCGCCACGGGCCGCGATCCAATGGCCCAAGACATGAGAATTGGCAAGCCTAAGTGCGCGGCGTCCCTCCGAGACAGTCCCACCAAAAAAGGCCGAAAATGGTCAGACCATTTGTGTTCTAACTGTCTGGCCACCTGTGGGTAATGGCGCGAGAGCGGGCATCGAGAAGGAAGAAGCGGAAGGGGAGAAGCGAGAAAGGGATCGGACCCTTTGGTGGTAGAACCGGCCGGCGACCTGTGGCTGATTGCGCGGACCCTTAACAGGCAGACCCCTAAAAAAAGGCCAGACCTTGGGCAGCGTACATAATTGATGCTAGGTGAGTCATGGTGCTTGGACCGGCCAGCTGCGGGAGGTGGGCTGGGGGCTGGGAGGAAGAAGCGGGTGGCGGCGCGGGCTTAGCCCGATAAATTGGAGGATGCTGGAGGTGCCAACGTGGTGGATGACGATTTCCGATGGAGGGCTGTTGATGCTGGTGGGGGCGGCGGTGGCGCTGCTGTGGTTGATGGTATTGGGAGGATGCTTGTGCGGCAAGTGGCCGTACGGCAAGCGGCTGGGGTTGCTGGGAGTTTTTCCGCCGGCATTTGCTTTGCTCAGCATTGGGCAGTTTGCCCTTGGATGGCATCAGCATTACTTGGCAGCGGCGGTTCGGCTGGGGCAGGAGGAGCCGCTGGCGATTTTCCAGAACGCCCTGCGCATCAGCGGGTCAACGCTCATGCTTGTGGCCTTTGGCGGGGTCACTCTGGTGGCATTCGCGGCTGCCTGCCTGACGGCTGCTGGCCAGGGAAACGCTGGAGGCGGGAAGTAAGTGAATTCGCATTTTGGGCAAGCTGGAGTGATCGCCAGCCAGGGTAAGAGCCACTGGTCTTTCCCGTGGGACTGGCAGTGAAACGGGATTTTTGCTTTTATTGGAGGTCTGGAGGCGGGTAGGGTGCGGGGGTGCCAGCATTGCGCTGGCGGGCATCTTGGACTTGGGCCGCTCCTTGCGGAGCAGGCAATCGGCTGAGGGTTTTGGTTCCCTTGGCGCTCCCGCCGCGCTTGTCTGAGGCACCGTTGCGGCGGCGCTGCCCGGCCGCGATGTTTAGAGGACCCTTTTCCCATGAAACCCGAATCGATCACCAAATACCGGCCATTTCCGCCGGTGAGTCTGCCGGACCGCACGTGGCCGGACCAGACGCTGAGCCACGCGCCAATCTGGGCCTCGGTGGACCTGCGGGATGGCAATCAAGCGCTTCCGGTGCCGATGGGGATAGAGGAGAAGCTGGAGTTTTTCGACCTGCTGTGCCGGATAGGATTCAAGGAGATCGAGGTGGGCTTTCCCTCAGCGGCCGACACGGAGTTCAACTTCCTGCGGCGCCTCATCGATGAGGACCGGATCCCGGCGGACGTCACGGTGCAGGTTCTGGTGCAAACCCGCGAGCATCTGATCCGCAGAACCTTCGAGGCGATCGCCGGAGCCCGCCGGGCGATTGTCCACATCTACAACTCGACCTCGCCGCTGCAACGACGGGTGACGTTTGGGGACGCCACGCGCGAGGAGATCCGCGAGTTGGCGGTTGCCGGCGCCCAGTTGGTAAAAGACTTGGCCCCAAGCATTGGCCAAACCGAGGTGCTCTTGGAGTACTCGCCGGAGAGCTTCAACGACACGGAACTGGATTTTGCCCTCGAGTGCTGCCACGCCGTGATGGACGTCTGGCAGCCGACGCCGGAGAAGAAGATCATCATCAACCTGCCCGCGACGGTGGAGTGGACAACGCCGAACGTGCACGCGGACCAGATCGAGTGGATGGGGCGTCAGTTGCGCAACCGCGAGTCGGTCATCCTCTCGCTGCACACCCACAATGACCGCGGCACGGGCGTGGCGGCCACCGAGTTGGGGCTGCTGGCAGGGGCAGACCGTGTCGAGGGGACCTTGTTTGGCAACGGCGAGCGCACCGGCAACTTGGACATCGTCAACGTGGCACTTAACCTCAACAGCCACGGGATTTCCTCGGGGCTTGATTTTGCTGACCTGCCAACGATCCGCGCGCTCTATGAGCGGATCACGCGGATGGCGGTGTCCGAGCGCCACCCGTACGCGGGCGAGCTTGTTTTCACCGCCTTCTCGGGTTCCCACCAGGATGCCATCAAGAAGGGCTTGGACCGGCGCGACCGCGAAACGGCGAGCAATCCGGCAACCCCGTGGGGGGTGCCTTACCTGACGATCGACCCGCAGGACATTGGGCGCTCGTATGAGGCGATCATCCGCATCAACTCGCAGTCGGGAAAAGGCGGCGTGGCGTACATTTTGGAACGCGAGCACGGCTTCGACCTGCCAAAATCGATGCATCCCCAAGTCGGCAAGCGCATCTACGACCTGGCCGACGAGCTGGGGCGCGAGCTCACTCCGGATGAAATCCGCGAGGCGTTTTTTGCCCAGTTCACCAATCTCGAGTCCCCTCTGGCGGTGGTTGACTACGAACTTGTCCACCAGACCGAGGAACGCGGCCAAGTCGAATGCATGGCGACGATCCTGCTCGGCGGCGACGCGATCAACATCCGCGGCCGCGGCAACGGGCCGATCAACGCGTTTGTCCATGCCCTTGAGAGCCAGTGCCTCAAGGATTTCAAGGTGACCGATTACCGCTCCCATGCGGTGCGTGGTGGTTCGGACGCGGCGGCGGCGGCCTACGTCCAGCTGCAGCACGATGATGGCCGCTTGCTATGGGGCTGCGGGATTGATTCCTCGATCGAAATGGCGGGACTCAAGGCCTTGGTGACGGGGTGGAACCTGCTGCGCTGAATCCCGGCAATTTCTCGGATTGATCCTTTTTCAACCCTGAACAGAGCTCTAGCGTCCACCCCGTGAAACGTTTTTCCGTCACCGCGCTGGTCGTGCTCGCCATGGTTGGCTGGCTGGCCGTCAAGCTGGTGCGCAAGGAGCTGGAATTCAGCGAGCAATCGCAGCGCTTCAGCCGCTACGTGGCGGCCATGCCGGAAAGCGCGCGCCCGTTCATCAGCCGGGAGTTTCAGGAGGTGCACCCGGAGGCCTTCCGTGAGTCTTACAGCCTCTGGGTTTGGTGGCCGCTGGATGAACTGCGTCTGGGGGCGAACTTTGACGAGCGGCGCTACTTTCGCCTAGTCCATGACCACATTGTGGGTACTGCGACGCGCGAAGGTGAAACGCGGGCGATTCCGGCGATCAGCTCGTTGGCGCCATTTTACGGGATTCCCGCGGCGCCGGCGGCCCCTCCCGCCAAGGCTGCTCCGATCACCTCGGGGAATTGAGGCATCTGGGTATTGCCAGCCGGTTTCAGCGTGGCCAGACCCCGAGCTCAATGAGTTGGCGTGTGGCCACCGCGGCCCAACCACGGTTGGCTGCCGGCGAGGCCGGCGAGGGATGGAGGATGCGTCCTAGGACAAGCTTGCGTTCTGGCAGGTGCGCGGCGGCCGTGGCCAGCTTGGCTTCCGCGTATGCCCCCACGCCGACGAGAAACTCCGGCTCGAGCACGCGCAGCACCTCAACGAGATGCGCTTGGCAGGCACGGTCAACCGCCGCCATCTCGCTGGCGGGGAGCTTGTCGGGTGTTAGGTTGCGGCCGCTTGCGGCCATCCAGACCAAGGGGCAGTAGTTGACGACGATGTGCTCGGCGAAGAAGTTCTCCGCTTGGCCGAAGCGCTCGGCAAACAAGCCCCAGAGGCGTCGGCCACTGACCTCTGAACGCTGGCAGGCAAAACCCTCGACCGGGCGTTGGGGATGAGCCGGATCGGGCTGGGAAACCGCAACCGCAATGCCCATCCAGTTTTTCACCGCGTCGACCTCCCCGAAAGGCACGCCGGTTTGAGCCATGCCGTGGGGCCCCGGGTTCATGCCGAGAAAAAGCACGCGCTTGGGAGAGTCGGCAAAGCGTTGCATGTAGGCGTCGTGCCCCGCGCGGGCGTAGACCAGCGGGTTGTAGACACAGGCGACCTCACCGCCAAAGCGCAGCGGCTCGAGATGGCCGACGAGTCTGCTGGCCGCTTCCCCGAGCCGGTGAGCGATTCCTGTGTGGGCTGCGGACATTTCAGCTGATTGGCTCTGGGTTATTTGGCTGGGCCACTTGGTTTGCTGTTGGTCTTGAACTTGAGCAACTCGGCGAACTCCGGCGGCAACGGCCGCCCAGCGGAAAGACGCTTGGGAAATGCCTCGGCAAGGCCACATGCCTCCAGCAGGCGCAGGTGGCCTGCGGAGGCTGGTGCCTCGCGGGCCGTGCCAAAGACACTCATGGCGGTCTTCACCAGAGGATCATTGAGGTAGGTTCGCATGCTGGCAAGGGCGGCCTCGCGGATCACGGTTTCCTCCTCGCCGCCGCTCGCCGTCATGGCCGTGCCATAGGCGATGGCGGCCTCCTCAATGCGGCCAAGGTTTTCGCAGGCCATCCCGAGACAATAGGCGGCCTGCGCCCGCTGGGGGCCGGAGAGGTCCTTGCGCTCAAGCCACTGCTTGGCCTCGTCGTCGAGGCGGTCCCAGGTCGGTTTGGCAAGCGTCTCCCAGAGCTGGTAGAGGTCAAACTGGACTCGGTCGGCCTCGCGCGCCAGGCGTGTTTTGTCGAAGCCGTCGCGCATCTTGGCCAGTTGATCCAGATTGCCGAGCTTGCGCTGGCATTCCATGGCGTAATAGCGCGCCAAGGACGAGTAGTTGCCGGGCGCCCCATGGGTTTCCTTGTAGGCGGCGGCGCAGGCCTCGAATTTCACCACGGCCTCGGTGTATTTGCGGCCTTTGAAGAGGGCCATCGCTTCGCTGAAGTCGCTTGGCTCGTAGAAGAAAAGCGAGGCCAGCTGGCTGATGAGCAAGTCCTTGCTGGCGCCAGCCTCGGGCTTGTCCTTGTAGCGGATGGCCACCGCGCTGGCCACTTCAACCCAAGCGTCCTGACGCGTGCCATCCGGAAAGGCTAAATCCACCGGTGCCAGAGCCGCGGATGCGCGACCGGCCGCCGGCCCCGCAGCGATGAGCCCTGCGGCAACAATGAGTGCTGGATTGATCTTCATAGCTTAGGGTTCGCGTGGGCGGTGCTACTTGTTCTTCTCGCGCTGGACCTCCTCCATGGACTTGATCTCTGGATTGCCGGCATAGGTGGCCACGAGTGTCTCGACGCCTTTCCACTGGACCTGCTCCGCGGCACTCATTCGGTCGAAAAACCGCCGGGTCAGATCCAGATAGCGGTACCCTTGCTCGTAAGCGCCTTGGCGGTCAGCCGGGGCGGCTCCGGAGGCCGCTTTATTGCGCTGCCAGAGCAGCTTCATCCATGCTTCGATGGCCGGCGCGGACGCCTTGATGTCACCCATTTTTGAGGTCCAAACCTGAAGGTAGGTTGTCAGGGCCGCGTCCAGGTTGTTGCGCCCTTCAAACGCTTGGCCGCGGAGCAGGCCAACTTGGCCGGCCCAGTTCTGGAAGTTGTTAGCGCCCTGCCTGGAATCGAGATACTCGAAGCTGAGGGCATCGACCTTTGCGAAGTCCTTCTTCTTGGCGTAGATTTCGATCATGCGGAAGAGCGCGGCTTCCTTCTGCCCCTTGGCGGTGCCATCCCGGTAGACGACGGCGAAATCGGCGGCCGCTTGGTCAAGATCGCCTGCGCTCGGGGACATCGCCTTGACCTCCGCGCGGCCCAAGAGCGCGGAAGACAGGGAGGATGGATCTTTGCGGCGGATCGCTTCCTCGTAGTACGGCAATGACTCGCTTGGCCTCTTGACCTTTTCCCGCAGGTGGTCGCCAAGGCGCACGAGGATGGAGGGCGATAGGTCGGCCGGGACAAAATCCGTCGCCAGCTCACGGAACAAGACGGTGATCATGGCCTCCGCACGGCGCGCGGCCTCCGCATCGTCTGCGGCCTTGGTGAGCTCCTGCTCAAATAGCCGGATGATGGCCACGCGCAAGAGGGCAAGGGCCGCCTTGTCGCTGCGCTTCACGCCGGGGAAGCTGTAAAAGTGTTCCTTGAGCTCATCCAGGGAGTGGCTCTCAAGGAAAAACTCAGTGTAGGAGTTGATCGCCTCCTCCATGCCGGCGCTGTTTTCGCGGCTGGCGAGCTCGGTAATCGCGTCGCGTAGGCGGCCCAAGGCTTCATCGCCTCTGCCGACTGCCCGGTAGGGACCCATTCCGGCCACCGAGACTTGGATCTTGATGGAAGATCCCGCCGAGTAATCAGCCCAGAATTTGTCGGCGAGCTCTGCGGCGGCCTTAAGGTTCTCGGCCGATGCTTTATTGTGGCCCAACATGGCGATGAGGCCCAGCAACGCCTCGGCGCCCACCGGCTTGTTGCCCGCAGCATCGGCGAGCTTCAACGCGCTGCGATAGGCGGCCTCGGCCCCGGCGGCATCCTTCTCGCCTTGCAGGATGTTGCCGCGCAGATTGAAGCCGTTTGCCATGATTGCCGAGGAACTGAAATTTTTCTCCAGCACGCTGAGCTTGGCGAGTGCATCATCCGGTTCACTGAGGCAATAGTGGGCCATTGCCCTGTCATAGAGCGCAAACGGCAAGTACGGGTTGCTCGCCGCGTTGGGAAACTTCGTCAGGAAGCTGTCAAGCTTGGCCGCCGCACCCTCCCAGGCTTGCAGGCGGATTTGGTTGGAGCCCTCGAAGAACAAGGCCGCCATGGCAAACCGGCTCTTCCCATACATCCTGACGTGCTTCTCAAGGAGCGCCGTGGCCGTCTCATACTGGCCGCTGTAGTAGTAACTTGCGCCCAGAACGTGGAGGCAGAAATCGTGCGCGTCGGTGTTCTCCCGCAGCTTGCCGATCAGGGCCGTGGCAAGGGCGATGCACTTCTCATAGTCGCCATGGTAAAAAAGCGAGCTGAGCATCACTTGCTCAACCGCTTCAAGGCGCTGGCTCGCCGGGAAATCCTTGCGGAACGCTTCCCCGAATTTCTCCGTCGCCACCACTGCGCCAATCAGCGAGGACGTCCGCACCAGGTGAAAGAGGTGCTCTTCGCGCTTTTTGTTGGCCGGAAAGCGCTGCTCGATCTCCAAGTAGGCCGCATAGGCCGCGTGCGGCATGGAGGCGCGCTCGTGGAGGATCGCAAGGCCCTCGAGCACGTAGATGTCCATGACCTCGCCATTTTTCACGGCCTCTTCGGCGCGCGCCAAGTCGGCCTTCATCTTACTGACATCCAGGGTGTTGTTGCCATCAACGAGGCCCCTGCGGGGTGCAACCTCGGCGATCCTGCCCTTCAGGTCCGCGATGGCCAGGCGCGTGTCGGGAATCATCCCGTACATTTCCATGGCGGCCAACTCCATCCCCGCGGTGAACGCATCGACTGCCAGCTTCAAGAACAGGGGCGAGTAGTTGAGCATTTCGTACGGTCGCATCGTCAGCTGGGCCCGGTTGCGACCAATGAAGTCGAGGAGTGCCTGCTCGTTCTTTGCCGCAATAGCCGCCCCAACAAGAGCCTGGTACGCCGCGATAATTGCCGGCGGAGGAGTCTTGAATTTCGCCTTGTTGGCAATGGCGATCTCAAGGTTTTCGATGCCCTCGGGAATTTTCCCAATCTTCAAATGGCAGATCGCCAAGTTGACGTAGTAAAC